>CAZHLB010000056.1:0-16368 GCA_964533005.1 uncultured Saprospiraceae bacterium | reverse complement strand
AAAATTTTTGCCGTGAAAGGCCCCATCACCCACCTGTCAGCTTTGGTTGGAAAGCGAGCGTCAAAAAAAGAAAAAAGGAGTGGCAGTAGGGAAAAAAAGGAGTGGTTTGGTTGCACGGGCGGCAACGTTGAAAAAAATTTTGGACTATGCCGTAAAGGAATGTCGCCAATGCAAAATTTAATGGGTTACAATAAATTGTGCTATTGCCTTTATTTCCTCATTTTCAAAAAAATGAAGAGAATAAACCCCTGCCTCCAAGTCACTCACCGGCAATATGCAAGTGTCATTGGCATAATCGGATTTAAATTCCTTGACGAGCCTTCCCATTTCATCCAAAATGCGAAACGTAGCCGACTTTACCAATCTGGAGGTACGTAATTGAAAGTTGAGATAATGCGATGCAGGGTTTTGATATATGGCAAGTTCAACCCGTGCATTTTCGGGTTGTGCCGTTGTGGTTGAGATGGTGTCCAGCCATTGGCAGCCGGGGATGAGGCAGCCGAAGGAGTCGAGTTTGAGGAGCCAGGCTTGGCTGGTTGGCTCAATTCCATTAATGCTCCCTTGAGCTTTACCCACAATAATAAAACCGCCATCAGATGTCTGTTTCAAATCAAAAACCTCATGCCTATGCCCTAGTGTCTCAACAATTTGGTGTTTTCTGATCCAAATCAATTCGCCTGCATCAGAAAATTTAAATGTCCACCCAAAGGTTCCACCAATAAGAGGGTCAAGAGAACGAATAATATTGTATTGGCCTGCTGCCACATATGCGTTACCTCCATCCACAGAAATGAGACGCTCTATTCCAAGTGCAGGGCCGGGATTTATGCTATCCTTGACTTCAATTTCCCAGTCCATCTGCTGGTTTTCATCCAACTTGAAAAAATAAGCGCTTTCCCACCAAATTTGGCCGACTGTGGAATTTATTGGGTGTTCATATCCCCGGCTTGTCGCTACAACAAGTCCGTCATCTTTAGATTTAACCAGTCCTTTTGCAATATTTTGAATTTTATTGGGTGGGGATAAAAACTCCCACTCGACGTTTCCGAGGCTGTCGGTCTTGAAAATATAAGTTTTGCTGAAAAAATTTTTTGAGACTTGATTTCTGTTTGTTCTGCATGCTCCAATTATCGCCCCTTTATCTTCTTCAACTAATATTGTTCCACCTATTTCCGTCGAACTATTTCCGTAAATTTTTTCTTGAAGAAGATTCCCATTGGAATCTAGTTTTAACAATATGATATCACCTTCAGAAGCATCAATGCTTGGGTCAATTCCGCAAACTAAGTAAAAACCATTTTCAGTGAGGTTTGCAAAGGCTACAGTTGCAATAAATGGCTCCATAGGATAATAAGGGCTAAAAAACTCCTTAGTAAAGATTGTATCTCCATTTAGATTGTATTTTAGCATTATGGCTTTTAAAGCAGTATCGGTTGTTATTCCAATATCCACCAGATTGCCGTCAGATGTATTTAGCAAGTCTCCAATCCAGGTTTGATAGGATTTATCTGCTGAAAGTAGCTTTTTAATCAACTCGGTTTCGCCAACCAAATTGAACTTAATAAAAATGTTTCCCACCTTATAAGAGGAATCCGAAGTATCTGTAATTACTCCAGTTGCATAGTAGCAACTATCAGTAGGCAAAATGCTGGTCAGGATAGCGAAAGGTTGCCCGAAATGCATCTTTTTATTGAATGTATTTTGACCATAGATAAATTGAGAACAAAACAGCATTAAAAAAGCGACATTTTTCATTGCAGCATAAAAGGAAACAGGGTATCTTGATCGAGCAAGCTACCCTGTTAGTTCATTTTTAATTTATTTAATTAGAACCAGTTTCCGAGGAGAGAATTTGCTACCGGCATATCGAATAGAGTAGAAGTAAATGCCTGAAGGAAGTTGGTCGGTACCCCAACGAATTGAACCTACATTATCTGACAATTCGAACCGTGCTATGTTCTTGGCATTGACATCCGTGACAATCAGGATAGCTGCACTGATGCCGGCAGGTAATGAATAGTGAAAAGCAACTTCATCCCTTGCAGGATTAGGCACGGCGTTCAGTTCTTCCAAATTTATCTTATTCGCATTCGCCACACTGCCGGGAGGAGGTACAATCAACCCTTCGCCATTGCTACTTGGCACTTTCGGGAAAATTCCATAATCGTACCCATAAGCGAAATTGAGCAAACTTTGTGTCTGTATTGCAGCTATTCCTGCGCCTACGTCTGCTATTTGCTGAATCTGCAAAACGGAAGCAGTGTCAAGCGAAAGAATATCTTTGCCATTCCTGTAAAAACCTATTTTTAACTCCGTCCATTGAACATACGATTGATGACTTGCTGCTTGGGTTCCGGTTAATTGGTTTCTAATCGGGATGGAGTCTCGCACCTGCCTTGCCAGCAGAGTATCGCCTTCCCACAAGTATGTTTCCGTAATGGAATATTCAGCTTCCAAACTTTCTTTGTTTGTCAACCAAGTACGAATTTTAGGAAGGTTAATCCCATTAGTGTCTGCCAATTCACTGCGGATGATGCGATTGGCGACGCGGTGCATGGAACCTTTACTGGCAGCCATCTGCCTTTCTAATTCCGGTGCAAGAGAACTTCCTGTCGGGAGTGCTTCATATGCAGCTTTTTGGGTTAGATAGGCTGATCGAGAATTGTTGAAATCTTGTGTCAACTGTTCCTCTTCTCCCGATGTGAGTTTAGGGTCTTCATCGTCATTTTCATCTATACAACTGACTGTAACGGATGCTGCTTCCGGCTCGATACTAATATAATAACCTTCTTCTGGCGTTTCATTAGATATATCCAAGTGAAAATAGTCGATGGCATTGTTACTTTGGTTGTTAAAGTCCTCGTAGGTAGTATATGGAGCGTTCAAATTAGGATGAGAAAAAATGTTTTTTGTGGCATTCCCGCCTTCTCCTTGTATACCTGCTATTCCTTCGTCCCAAATGTAAAAATCATAGTTGTTGGTGTTGTTCGTATTGCACCAATACTGAAGTCCAATTGTTGGCTGAACCTGATTTAAATTAATAAACTCCGCCTGGTTCGCCACGTTCAATCCTTGAAAAGTATTTCGTCTAATAAGATTTGGTTGCGAACCAGTTTGGTATGCCAGTATCCCTATTGTATTTTGAGTGCCAGTGGTTTCTCCTTGAAACGTATTTCCTTCCACGGTAAAACCCGATGAAAAAAGCAAGCCAAGACCATAATGCGCCCAACCAGGTTGGCTTTGAGAAAAAGGATGGCTTCCTATGTTGAGAAAGAAATTGTTGGTAATTACGCAACTGTTCACTCCACTCAACCCCCAAGCTGCAATTCCTGAAAAGCAATGATTAAATGTAGTTCCTTGAACAATCAACCAAGTTGCCAATGATGAGCCAAAGGAAGAAGCATTGATTCCAACCCGATATCTGCCATCTACATAGCAATTTTTAACGCAAATCCCACTACCTGATGCGACAATGACCCCGGATTGATTCCATACACTTTGGGGAAGCCCTAACAAATTAAAAGTGCTGCCAGTGATTCGAATTCCTCTAATTCCTGAAAATCGGAGATGCTCTGAAAACGTCGGAAGCCTGAAATCTCCGTCCACATTGAAATGGCAATTTTCAAACAGGACAAGGCTTCCGTTATTATAGGGGTAAAAGAAACTGGAACCTGAATTGAAAATTGAGGCATTTTGTGCCCGAACCAATCCTCCTCCATATACAAGAAAAGGCTGGTTTGCGTATTCAATCGTAGCATTATTAATAAGCCGAACAAACCCTTGTTGAGTAAAATCCAACTGACCTGCTATGGGATTCCCATGAACTATAATGCCTTGCCAATTTTCATCGCAAGAACTGGTTATTTCACCTCCATCAATGATAAGTCTTCCACCTTTTTCAACCGTTATTTTTCCATTCTTCGGCATCCCCAACAGGCATTTAATAGTCAATCGTCCTCCTGTTTTGACGACGATATTGCCGGTTAAGATTCTTGAAGTATTCCAAATGACAACTTGACCATTGTTTATAACAATGTCAGGCGAAGTCACTTCACAAAAGTCTGGTTTGATGTAATCCGGGTGGTTGTTAATTAAATACCTTCTTACCATGTCAACCTGGCAAGGGGTAAGTGCATTTTGAAGTTCGTTGCCCCCCATCATGTTGTTGCTTTCGCTATCACACTATCACAAGGATCACATTCAAAACCAATTCCTGCACATGGATATGGAGGATTAAGAGGACTATTGCACTCGGCATTCACATCCAAGTCAGGTATGTCTTCGGAATCACAGCTAAATGAATGCCTCAAATTAAGAGCATGCATTAATTCGTGAGCAATTATCCTGTCATATTCTCCTGCTTCAAGTGATTCGGGATGGTGATACCATGCTCCACAAATTACAATGGATGAACTACTAAAACATGAATGTCCCTTTGAACAATACACGGGAGGTGTTTCTCCACACCCAAAGGGGATTTCATCTTCTTCACATTCATTGAAGAATATGTCCACTACCTGTTCCTTATTAGCGTGAACAGAATAACGCTCTTTGTAGTACAATGCGTTATAATCATTGAATTGACAATGCCCGTAAACCTCAGGTTGATTTTCCTCATCGCAATGGATGTACACCCCCTCGTCATATAGTTCAAGTTTTATTTTGGCGTCTGATATATGTGAAGCGCCTCCTAAGTTGTTAGACGACAGATTTTGTAATAGGTTGTTGACGTTATTAATCAATTGCATTGTCGCGGATACGGTGGTCGGATCAAAACCAGGAGGAGGTGGAAAGTTGCCTTCCGAACAATCACTGTCAAATATAAAATGAAAATTGACGTAAATAGTCAAAACGGGAGCTTGGTAATAATATGGGTCTGGACCATCAGCACAAACGTTGAAAACTTGTGAAAGCGGAGCGCCGGTACAATCTGATGCTTGGCAAAAACTTGATTGTGCGAATGCCTGCGAAGCGGGATTGAACATTGCTATGCAAAAACTCAACATTCCTAGTACTAGGGAGGAAGGATTTTTTGCAAAAAACAGTGGTTTATTGTGATTCATAATCAGGTTGGAAGTTGAGTAGAAGAAAATCATAGTTGGAATGAGTTTAAGAATTCGAGTAGGATTTTAGAAGAGCTATTGTTTAAAGGCAAATCTATTCATTCTTTTCTTCATTCTCTACCGTGCTTTCTGTTAAAATTCTTGTCGGCGACAGCCCGATTCCCCTCCCTTTTTTCAGCATGAATTCATACGCCGCCTCGAAGTTGTTCCCAATTTCCCCCTCCAAAATCGCCTCCCGAATGGCGTTCTTGATGACGCCAACTTCCCTTGATGGCGGAATTCCAAAGGTCTCCATGATGTCAATGCCGGACACCGGCGGCTGCCAGTTTCGCAGGCGGTCGCTCTGCTCGACTTCCGCCAGACGCACCCGCAGCAGCTCGTAGTTTTCCAGGTACCGCTTCACCTTGGCGTCGTTTTTCGAGGTGATGTCGGCTTGCGCCAAAAGCATCAAATCGTCAATGTCGTCGCCGGCATCGAACAGCAGTCGGCGCACGGCGCTGTCGGTGATTTCCTCTTTCGTCAGGCTGATGGGGCGCAGGTGAAGTAGCACCATTTTTTGTACGTATTTCATGTTCACGTCCATCGGCAGGCGCAGGCGTTTGAAAATGCGGGGCACCATCGCAGCGCCGAGGTGCTCGTGACCGTGAAACGTCCAGCCTTCTTCCGGCGAAAAACGCTTGGTCGGCGGCTTGGCGATGTCGTGGAGAAGGGTCGCCCAGCGCAGCCAAATGTTTTTTGACTTGCGGCAGAGGTTGTCCACGACTTGCAGGGTGTGGTAAAAATTGTCCTTGTGACCGACGCCGTTTTTGTATTCGACGCCGTGCAGGGCAGTCAATTCCGGAAAAATCAGGTGCAGCAATCCCGTGTCGAAAAGCAGCTTGAAGCCAACCGAAGGTTTTTCGGTGGTAAGAATTTTCTCCAATTCGGTCGTGATTCGCTCCTGCGAAACGATGTGAATACGATTGCGGTAGCGGGCAATGGCTTGCAAAGTTTCCGGCTCAATGTGGAAGCCCAATTGCGCAGCGAAACGGATGCCCCGCATCATGCGCAGCGGGTCGTCGGCGAAAGTTTTGCCGGGGTCGGTGGGCGTTTTGATGAGTTTTTCTTCCAGGTGCAACAAGCCGTCGAAGGGGTCGAGGATGGTTCCGAAATCATGCTCGTTGAGGCTGACTGCCAGTGCGTTGATGGTAAAATCCCGGCGCAATTGGTCGTCTTCGAGCGTGCCCAATTCCACGTCGGGCTTGCGGCTGTCGCCCCGGTAGCTTTCTTTTCGTGCGCCGACGAATTCAATTTCAATGCCTTTGAATCGAAGCATCGCCGTTCCGAAACGCTTAAAAAACGCCACTTTCGGAGCAGGTTGAAGCATGGAAGCTACGGTTTCTGCCAACTTGATTCCGTCGCCGACGCAGACAATATCCAAGTCTTTCGAGGGTCGGGCAAGCAGTCGGTCACGGACGTAGCCGCCCACGACGAAGGCAGGAACCTTGCATTTTTTGGCAGCCTCGCTGACGAGGTTGAAAATTTCACGTTCGTGAGGTTGGATGTTGAAGACCAAGGTGATGATTGTTAATTGTTGATGGCTAATTGTTGAAGGTGGGACAACCTTTCCGAAAGTTTAAAACTTTCGGAAAGGTGTGCGCCAAGAGGCTGGCAGCCAGATACTTTCTTTTTCTATTCTTGATTCCAGGGTTTGCCGTTAGCAATCGTATAAATGTCTTCGGCAGGGTCTTTTAAAAAATCAAAGACAGGATTTGAAGAAACAGCTTTCAGCCATTCTTCATCGCTGATTTCATCGCTTTCGAAATAGCTGCTCAAAAAATCTTTCACGCCTTTTGGCAAAAGCGTCTGTTTGTTTTGCTCAAAATCAGCTACTGCCTGCCAGCTTGCTATCGAAGTTCCGTAGTTCTCCACGACTTCAAATTGCAGTTTTTCGTAAGCCGCCGGATTTTCAAATTCAGCCTGGAAAAGGAACACCACTTCGTGATGAAGCCTGCCCCGGAAGGTGAAAATATTTTCAAAAATACCTGCCTGCCTGACGCCGCAGATTTTCTCGCCGATTTCTTCCTGCAATTCCCGAACGACTGCTTCGGCGGCTGGCTCGCCCAATTCGATGCCGCCGCCGAGCGGGCGGAAAAAAGTTTGACCACTGACCTCGTCGAAGCATTCTTCGACCAAAATGGCGTCGTCTTTTTGGATGAGGCAAAGGGCGACGGGGCGGATGCGAAGTTGTTTTTCCATGTTGAATTTGAGTGGCGTTGAGATGTCATCTGAAAAAAAATGAAATTTTTTTTCAGATGACATCTCGGCGGGTGAGCAACCCCAAACTAAGCCGCCATCTGCCAGGTTCCGTAGGCTTCTTCGATTTTTTCCAAAATGTCAAACAGCGCCCCCGGCTCCTCTCTCGTCACCAACTCCTGCCTGAAAATCTTGATGTTCGGAAAGCCCCGAAAATAATTCGTGTAGTGCCGCCGCATTTCCAGCACCCCCAATTTTTTGCCTTTCCATTCGATGCTCGTCTGCAAATGTTGCCGGGCGGCTGCGACTCTTTCCAAAGTAGTCGGCGGCGGCAGGATTTCGCCGGTGGCGAAAAAATGCTTGATTTCTCTGAAAATCCAGGGATAACCGATGCTCGCCCTGCCAATCATGATGCCGTCCACGCCGAAGCGGTTGCGAAATTCGAGCGCCCGCTGCGGCGAGTCCACATCGCCGTTGCCAAAAAGCGGAATGTGCAGGCGGGGATTTTCTTTCACTTTGGCAATCCAAGTCCAGTCGGCTTCGCCTTTGTACATCTGCGAGCGTGTGCGAGCATGAATCGTAAGCGCCTGGATGCCAACGTCTTGCAGCCGCTCCGCCACCTCGACAATGTTGATGCTGCGTTCGTCCCATCCGAGGCGGGTTTTTACGGTAACGGGTTTGGCGGTGCTTTTCACGACGGCGGCGGTCAGTTCCACCATTTTCGGGATGTCTTGCAACAAGCCTGCGCCTGCCATTTTGCAAGCCACCTTCGCCACCGGGCAACCAAAATTGATGTCAATCACATCGGGGTTTGCCGCCTCGACGATGGCTGCGGCTCGAATCATATTTTCCAAATGCCCGCCGAAATATTGAATGCCAATGGGTCGCTCGTAGTCGAAGACCTCCAATTTTTGGAAGCTCTTTTCCGCCTCGTACACCAAACCGTCGGCGCTGATGAACTCGGTGTACATCATGTCCGCCCCGTTTTCCTTGCAAAGTTTGCGGAAAGGCGGGTCGCTCACGTCCTCCATCGGAGCGAGCAGCAGGGGGAAATCGCCGAGTTCTATGTTTCCTATTTTGACCATTGAAAATCAGAAGGATAGTTTTGGTAAAGCTTTCCGAAATCTTCAAAATTTCGGACAACTGGCAGTCTAAACCACAAAAAGGCGGGCGAAGTTAAGGCGTGGCGAAAAAAGAAAAGGATGGTCAGTGAAAGGTCAGGTAGCCTTTGGAGAAGTGGATGCACAAGTCTTTCTGTTGGAGGAAGTCGAGACCCAAGACACCGTCGTATTCAGGCAATATTCCCATCGCCAAAAAATCATAAACCTGCACCCGGAAATTCTCGACTTTATGCTCGAATGCCTCAAATGTTTCAAACTCATAGACCTCAGTTTCAACAAACCCGCCAGAGGTTTCAATCAAGCGTTTAGAAATGATGTCTTTCAATTCGACCTCCGCCATCAGCAGAGCAGTTCTGTCGAAAGTTGAATGTGTTGCTCCGGTATCTAATGCCAAACTCAACGTGAAATCACGATTGACCAGCACATCGACCAGAATCAAACTATCGCTTCGGGTAAGTGAAAACTCAAATTTTTTCATAAGGAATTTCGCTTATTGTTCTGAAAATTCCAAGACCTGGAACTCGCCTGAATTCACCTGTATAAACCCAGGTATAGAGTTTGAAGCCTTTTTTTAGATGCCTTCCTTGATAGGCTAATTCCCGCTTGTCGGGATGGTGAAAAAGGACATATCCACTTTGAACTTTCATGCCTTTTTTCTCTTTTGGGTCGCCCAAAAGAATCCACTCGTTGGGAAATGCTTCTTTCATTTCCTCGAAAGTCATGTATTTCGGTTCAGTTGCTGTCGCTTCCATGCATTGATATTTTAAAAGTGAAATGGCTTTGCGGCCCGTTTTTCAAAAATACAGCGCAAACTATTCATTTGTTTCCAAACTCAAATCCCAGGTTTTGCCTCCTTGCCTCTTCTTCCTCAAAAAAATCACCCGCCGGAAAAGTGCTTTTTTCAAAAATCTATGCCTGCCAAAATTCAGCTTCTTCTACTTTTGGGCGCTTCCGGCAAGCCAAAACTACTTGCCGGTAAGCCTTAACCGTAAAACTTCACATCATGCAACAAGCCCAGGATTTCATCGCAAAGAATAAAGAGCGATTCAAAGAAGAACTTTTCGACCTGCTTCGCATCCCCAGCATCAGCGCCGACCCGAAATACAAGGACGACGTGCTGCGCTGTGCCGAAGCCGTCGCCCAAAGCCTGCGGGACGCAGGTTGCGACAAGGTCGAAATGCTACCCACCAGCCACGTCAAAAACGGCGAGCAAAAAGAAGGCTACCCCATCATCTACGGCGAAAAAAGAGTTGGCGACAATTTGCCGACAGTCCTCGTCTATGGTCACTACGACGTGCAGCCGCCCGACCCGCTCAATTTATGGACGACTCCTCCTTTCGAACCGACCGTCCGGGTCACGAAAGTCCATCCCGACGGGGCGATTTACGCTCGTGGCTCCTGCGACGACAAAGGTCAAACCTACATGCACGTCAAGGCTTTTGAGGCAATGGTGAAAACCAACAACCTGCCTTGCAATGTCAAATTTTGTGTGGAAGGTGAGGAGGAAGTTGGCTCGCCGAGCTTCCGCCCCTTCGTTGAGGCAAACAAAGAAAGGCTCGCCTGCGACGTGGTGCTTTGCTCCGACACCAGCATCATCGCCAACGACACGCCGAGCATCACGACCGGGGTTCGAGGCTTGGCATATCTTCAAGTCAAAGTCACGGGACCCAACCGGGACTTGCATTCCGGCGTCTATGGCGGCGGCGTGGCAAACCCCATCAACGTGCTGGCGGAGATGATTTCAAAGATGATTGACGAAAACGGGCACATCACCATCCCCGGATTTTACGATGACGTGCGAGCGGAAAGTGAAGAATACCGGGCGGCGATGAACAAAGCTCCATTCAGTCTCGAAGCCTACAAAGAAGACCTCGGCATCGCCGAAGTGAAAGGCGAAAAAGGTTACACGACCATCGAGCGCACCAGCATCCGCCCATCGCTCGACTGCAACGGAATTTGGGGCGGCTACACCGGCGAAGGCTCGAAAACAGTGTTGCCATCGGAAGCTTTCGCTAAAATTTCGATGCGCCTCGTGCCGCATCAGCGCAGCGAAAAAGTCTATGACCAGTTCGAGGAATACTTCAAAAGCCTTGCACCGCCTACCGTAAAAGTGGAAGTTCAGCGCATGCACGGCGGCGAACCTGGCGTCACGCCAACCGACACGCCCGAATACCGTGCGGCTCACCTTGCGGTGGCAAAAGCCTTCGGCAAAGAGCCAATTCCGAAGCGGGAAGGCGGCTACATTCCTATCGTCTCTCTTTTCAAAGACGTGCTCGGCGTGGACAGCATTTTGATGGGCTTCGGCTTGGACAGCGACTCGATTCACTCGCCGAATGAGCATTATGGCTTGTTCAATTTTTACAAAGGCATCGAGGCGATACCATATTACTACATGTACTACACGGAGCTAAAAAAGCAAGGTTGATAAGAGTTGATGCGGTTGATGAGGGTTGATAATTGCCCCTCATCAACCCTCATCAACTCTCATCAACCTTATCAACCAATGAAAAAATACGGCTTGCAGACCATCCTCATTCTCGCTTTTGGCTTTCTGGCACACCAGTTTTTTGGCTTTTGGGCAATCGTCGTTGTGGCTGGCTTGATTGGTTTTGTGTTTCGACACGAAAACAGTGTCGTCAGTTTTGCGGCAGGAATGACAGGTGCGGCGCTGCTTTGGGGTGGCTACGCAGGGTTCGTCAACAGCGCCAACACCAATATTTTGTGCGGAAAAATGGGTGCGCTGTTTCAAATGGACGGCGCTTACCTGACTTATTTGACGGGATTGGTTGGCGGGATTTTAGGTGGAATGGGCGCTTTGACGGGGTCGCTGGCTCGCAAAGTTTTTTTGAACTAGGATGTCTGGGATAGCGAGGGATGATTAGGATTAACACCTCGTCTAAATCTTAATCATCCTTCGCTATCCCAGCCATCCTAGTTCAACTTATACGGGCAATGCCTGCACCCGCTCCCGCAGCAATATCCCCGCTTCAAATGATAGGCTTCCGTGAAAACCATCAGCCCATTTTCCCAATAAAAATCTTCGCCTTCCACCAGCTTCGGCGGCGCTTGTTTTTCCTCCTCTTTCTTCATCGTTTCAAAAATTGATAGGCGGCAACCTGCGCTCGCACCGCCGCCTCGTCCTTCTTCCTTTTTTTGTAACTGTTGCTGTTTTTCTCCTCCAAAATCCTCGCCTTGCAATTGTCAGCCAGTTGAAAATCAATGATTTGGCGGATTTCCTGTCTCAAGTTTTCATCGTAAATCGGAAACGCCACTTCCACCCGCCGGTCGAGGTTGCGGTGCATCCAATCTGCGCTGGAGAGGTACATTTTTTCCTTGCCGCCGTCGGCGAAAAGGTAAACCCGTGCGTGTTCGAGAAAGCGGTCGAGGATGCTGATGATTTCGATGTTTTCAGTTTCGCCTGCGATGCCTGGCGTCAGGATGCAAATGCCTCGAATAATCAGTTGGATTTTCACGCCCGCTTTGCTCGCTTCGATGAGTTTTTCCGCCATCGGCTTGTCTTCTAAACTGTTCATTTTCAGAACCATCCAGGCGTCTTTGCCGTCCCTTGCATTTTCGATTTCCCGGTCAATCATGTCCACGAATTTTTCCCGCAGGGTGAAAGGCGATACAAGCAGGTGTTTGCATTTTGGCAGTAAAAGCTTGCCTTCGAGCAAGTCGAACACTTGCGCCGCTTCGTCCGTCAGACGTTTGTCGGCAGTCAGCAAGGCATGGTCGGCGTAAAGCAAGGCGGTTTTTTCGTTGAAATTGCCAGTGCCCAAGTAGGCGAAATGAATTGATGATTGATGATTGTTGATTGATGATTGGGCGGCATTCCGGCGGCTGACGAGCAGCAATTTCGTGTGGACTTTGATGCCGGGGAAACTGTACCTCACCGTTGCGCCAGCCTTTTCGAGCCGTTCGCCCCACTGCAAATTGCTCTCCTCGTCGAAGCGGGCTTTGGCTTCGATGAAAACGGTGACCTTTTTTCCCGCCTCCAAAGTCTTGAGCAATGCCTCGCAAACCGCTGACTTTCCGGCGACTCGGTAGAGCGTGATTTTGACGCTTTCCACCTGTTCGTCCGCCGCCGCTTCTTCGATGAAACGAGTGACGTAGTCAAATTTTTGATAGGGAAAATGCAGCACGTAGTCACGTTCCTGCATGGCGGCGAGCAGCGAAGGCACATTTTCCAGGGCAGGGTGGGGCAGAGGCGGCATCGGCTCGTAGTGCAATTCCTGCAAACCTGCTGGGTTGGGGAAGGCAAAAAAGTCGTTGAAATTGTGATAGCGAGCGCCGGGAATGAGGTCGTTTTTGGAGAGTTTCAAAGCCTTGCTCACTTGGTCGAGCAGGTCTTTCGGCATGGCAGCATCGTACAAAAAACGAGTCGGCAAGCCAACGTGCCGCTCCTCCAAACCTTGCTTGATTTTATCCAACAAGTCGCCGGAATACTCGTCGTCAATGTACAAATCGGCATCCCTCGACAGCTTCACCGACCAAGCGCCTTTGATTTTTTTCTTCGGAAAAATGGCAGGCAAACTCAGCCTCACCAGGTCATCCAGGAAAGCGATGAAGTGACCTTTTTCGCCGGAAGGCAGCAAAACGAACCGCCCCAATTCGGCAGTTGGCAACTTCACCAACACCGGCGGCTGGTCTGCTTTTTCAAACCCGACGATGAAGTAAAGGGCTTTGTTTTCCAGAAACGGCGGCTCGTTTTTGTCCAAAACCACTGACTGGAGCAGGGGCTGAATTTTTTGCTTGACAAACTGCTTGGCAAACTTCCGCTGCGCCGCTCCGAGCTGCCCTTCGTTCACCAGAAATACCTGATGGCGAGCCAGTTCCGGCAAAATTTCCTCCCGGAAAATCTCCCCAAACTCCGCCTGCTGCGCCTGCACAATGCGCCGGATTTCTTTGAGCAATCGCCTTGGGCGTAACTCCATTTCCCGCCGGGTCGCCTTTTCCAGCTTGCGAAAGCTGCGCAGCGAAGCGACCCGCACCCGGAAAAATTCATCGAGGTTGGAGGAGTAAATCGCCAGGAATTTGAGGCGCTCGTAGAGCGGAACGGTGGGGTCTTTCGCTTCTTGCAGCACCCGGTAGTTGAAGGAGAGCCAGGAGAGGTCTCGTTCTTGAAAAAGCTCTTTTTTGCTCATTCTCAGTCAATTCAATAATGAGCGCCAAATGTAAAAACAGCGAGGCGCTGGCAACACTCGGTTGCCAGCGCCTCGCACTTTTTACTTTTTACTTTTCCCTTTTGCCTTTCATTCCAGGTCTTCAAAAACCTCGTCCACGGCGAGGGTGATGCCGGTGGCGGGGTCGGTGAATTCGCCGGAAACATAGGTTTTGAATTTTTTATCCGGCGTGTAAATCACAACCGCACGAGCGGGTGGAATGATGAGCCAGGCAGATTTCACCCCGGCAGGAAAATAGTTTTGGAAAATCTTGTCTTTCATTTCATCCAGCGTTTGGCTGGGCGAAACGATTTCGATGGTGGTCAAAGGAGGGTCTTTAACTTTGAGAATGTCCTTTGATAAGTTTCCTTCCCTTTTGGGAAAAATGCAAATATCCGGCACGGTCGGTTTAGTGGCATTCGGCAAATCCAAATCCAATTCGGGCAGGATGGTGAATTGATGCTTGTACTTGTTGCGAAGAGCAGTCGTTGTATTGCTCTGAACGTAGGCATGATTAAAACTTGGCATTGGCTTTCCTCTTTTGATTTCGTAGTCTGTCTCAATTGTTGGGCTTTCGACGAGAACGTCATCTATGGTCGCAATTTCTTCTCTGAACATGGCGATTGATTTTTTGCAAACTTACGGTAAGTTGGGAACGCAAACAATCAGTTTTTTAGTAGCCTGAACACTACCGTTTCTGAGCCTGCGGTGATTCGGGCAAAGTAACAACCTGCCGCCAGACCGCTGCCCTCCCACGAAATTCGATGCTCGCCCGCCCCAAATTCCTGCTCAGAAACCACCGCCGCCTGCCTGCCAAAAACGTCCACGATTTCCAGTCTGACGGGCATTTTTTGATTTAGCCGAAAGGCAAAAACAACCTCATCTGAAAATGGATTGGGCGAAATAGTTGCCGCAAAATTGCCTGCCAGCGCTTCCGAATTTCCCGTCGCCAAAACGCAAACCTCGCCTGTCAAGCAATTGCAAATTACAAAGTCATTTGCGCCGCTTATCCATTCCACCGTGCCGGTGAACTCGACCGGCGCACAATCCATCGTATCGCCAATCACTTGAAAACAAGTCTCAAAAAGGATTTCGCCGTCGGAAAGGCTGATGCCGGAAGGCTGCAAAGTGAGCCAGGCAAAACCCAGCACATTGTCCAAAACGAAGAAGTTTTGAGGACTTGGCGGCGGCAGCAAGTTGGGCAGATTGGGCGTAATGTTTTGAACGTGAAGGTATTGCAGGACGCTTGTGTCCCAAGTCAATTGAAATTGACCGGAGACCATTTCATCAAAACCCGATTGCGTTGCCAAGCCGAGGCAGACCGTGTCGCTGGGCGAAGCGGTAGCGTTTTCGACCTTCAAAGTCAACGTAGAGGCGGCGAGGGTCGGCAAAATTCCTTCGCAACTTTTGCCGTCCTCCACTCGAATGAGGTACGCACCAGGTTCGGGTATTTCAAAAACCACCTCGTCGCCATGCGAGGCAGACGGACTGAGCAGCGTGGCTTTGACTGCCGGGTTTGTCGCCAAAGAAATCGTGACGGAATATTCGCTCCCATCGAACTCCGGCAAGCCGCCGCTGACTTTGAACGAGCCGACGCCGACGCCATTAAATTGCAAGCTGTCCACCTCAATTTCATTCAGGTAAACCACCGAAAAAGCCGCATCGGTGTTGAGGTTTACGCAAGCGCCGACTTCGCCGCTGCCGGGGTCGGCTTCCCATTGTTTGATGGCAAAATTGTCAACCGTGATGGGCGCAAACCAAAGCTGGACGGGTGCGCCTGCGTTGAAAAAATTTTGAAGGGTGCCAGAATTGTTGAAAGTGATATTGCCATTGGCAGTGCCTCCTGCCGTCACCCAAATTCCGGTGGCTGGCGGCGGAAAATTCGTCACGCAGGTGTCAGCGACGATGCTTGTCAAATTGAAACCCGAAACGTTTGGCGGGCAATCGAAAAAGGAATATGCGATGCCTGGCGTGGTCAATGGATTTGGGTCGCCGGTGAGGTTGGCGTCGCCATTGTGCTGGATGCCAATTTGGTCGTTGAAACAGAGAAAAATCGTGTCGAGGCTGATATCGTTACTCTGACCTATGAAATTGCTGAAGGAAATCGTGCCTGCAAACTGGTCGGCGCAACTTGCCGGGAGCAAACTTTCCCCTTCCACCGCCAGCCAGGTTTGGTTCACCGCCAAATTTTCAAACTCCTCGACCAAGCCGTTCGCCCACCGAATCGTCAGTTTGTCAACGACTTGCGCTTGCCCCAAGCCAAAATGCAGGGTCAAACTGTTTTGCGAACAATAGCCGCTTCCGCCTGTCACATCGTCAACTTGAACCACGCCGCCTGCCTCGACCGTGACCCTCGAACCAATTGCCGCCCGGTTGCTAACCTTACCGGTGAGCTTGATTTTCAGCCAGTTGTTCGAGTTGGCGGAGTTGTTTTTGAAAAATTCATTGCCCGTCGTGCCGCCGTAATTGGCGAGGTAGATGTCCATTTTGCCGTCGTTGTTGAAGTCGGTGCAGGCAAAACCGTAGCCCGGTTGCATGCTGGCAAGCGGCGTTCCGGTGCTGGCATTTTGAAAAGTCGTGTCGCTGAGATTGTGAAAAAGCACGTTTGGCGCAGGCGAAAAATAGCTGTCGTTGGCAATGTAGAGGTCTTGCCAGCCGTCGTTGTCGGCGTCGAAAAAGGCAGTGCCCCAGCCCATGCCAGGGTCGGCAACGCCTGCTGCTGCTGCGATTTCGGTGAAAGTTACCGCACCACCCCCAGCCCCTGAAGGGGAGCCAGACCCGCCATCG
>CAZHLB010000055.1:1951-16398 GCA_964533005.1 uncultured Saprospiraceae bacterium | reverse complement strand
CAGATAGACCTGCTTGCCGTGCGGGGTGGTCACCATCGAAGAAAAGCCGAGGTGATATTTCACGTCGCCGTCGCCGAAGGACTGGTCTTCCGGCATGTTGCCTTCGAATTCCGTGAAAATCTGCTCGTAGGTTTTTCCAAGCACATTCGCCAGCACGTTGAGCCTGCCCCGGTGCGCCATGCCGAAGACAAATTCCTCCACCCGGTCGTCCGCCGCCAAAGTGATGATGGCGTCGAGGGCGGCAATGGTCGTCTCGCCACCTTCGAGCGAAAAGCGCTTTTGCCCGATGAATTTTTTGTGCAGAAACTGCTCGAAAACGGTGGCATCGTTGAGCTTTTCGAGGATGCGCTTTTTCTCCTCGATGTTCAGACCGAATTGATTTTCAGGCGTATGCGACTCGATGCGCTCCCGCAGCCAGCGCCGTTTTTCCCGGTCTTGGATGTAGTGATATTCGAAGCCGATGTTTTGGCAATAGACTTTTTCGAGGTGGGCAATGATTTGGCGGAGGGTGGCATTTTTCAACCCGATTTCTTCGCCGGAGCGAAAAATTTGGTCGAGGTCTGCATCCGCCAAGCCAAAATCGTTGAGGTCGAGATTGGGTCGGCGGTCTTTGCGCTTTTTGATAGGATTGGTCGTGGAGCGCAAATGCCCCCGGTTGCGGAAGGCGACGATGAGGCTGAAAACCCGCAGTTCTTTTGGATTAAAACCGACGGCTGCGCTGTCTTCAGTATGAGTGGCGGTGCCGTTGCCGTTGACGTTCGAGGCAAAATCGAAGCCTTTGAAAAAGAGCCGCCAGCCTTCTTCGACGGCTTCGGGATTGGCTTGGTATTGCTCGTAGAGGCTTTCGATAAAATTGGGGTGAGCGTTGGAGACGAAGGAATAATCAGTCATGGCTTATTTTTCTTGAAGTTGATGGTCTGGAAAAAAATCGGGCGAATATCGGGAAAGGATTTTTTCAGGAAGGAGGTTCTTCACGCAGATTTAAAGGAAGAAAGAAACGTCCTCAATGATGTGAGGAAGGCGTGTTTCAAATCAAACATTTCACTGCCAAAATTCTCAATCAACTCATGCTGTTTTGCTTCAAAGTCACCGCTAACTCTTTGATTTTTAGGCTGGTCTCTGTCTTTAGCCCTGAGAAAATTGCTGACCCACATTTTGGAAAACAAATCCTGGCTAACCTTCAACTTGCTGTCAGATTCATTCACGCAGGTTTGCCAATTTTTCAAGCAATCAGCGTAGGGAACAAGGCTTTCGGGATGTTGTCTTATTTCATAAAGCAAGGTGTCGAGATTGCCGTTGCCAGACGAGTCTTTGGTAAAAAAGCAGGCGGCGCTCAATTCAATATTCACTCCACCTTCCGCCACGACAATCTTCACAAATTCATTTTCTGTGGCAAGTTTGGGCTGCTCTCCAAAGGCTCCTCGAATAGCCTGGTTAACCCTTTCGAGATTTTGTTCCAGGCTCTCTTTGTCAAAATCGAGGATTATTCCAAGCCGCTGCACTTCCCGATATTTTTCCCGTGTCAGCCAATCGCCTTTGAACGACTTCAGTTTGCCTCCAATGGCAGTTTTGCCTCGCAAAATCTTGTCGGAATTGTCAGGGTCGGGAAACTTGTGCAGGTCAATTACTTCAGTATCCGTTTCAGGGAAAAGCTCCAAATCTTTGAGAAGCAGGCGAATGAAAGCGCTGTCGTTGAAACTCTCGACAATCAGGATATTTTTAAGAGGAAGGGTCTGCATAGTTTTATTCGCCCCGGAAAGGATGGTTGGTTTTTATGTTGTAGTCCAGTGTTTCATTGTCAATTTGGTTGGCAACGATTTCACCGGTTCTGGCGCTTTTTATTAGCTCGAAATAGCGGGCGATATTTTGACCGTTGCTGGCGGAAGTGGCTCGTTTGAAGGCATTTATCATTTCGCCGCTGTGCGAGGTGCAGAATATCTGGACGTCATTTTCACTGGCGAGTTTTATCAGCATCCTCCAAAATTCTTCCTGATTGGTGTGGTGGATGCCGTTTTCGATTTCATCAATCAGGAGGATGCACTGCGGGCTGTTTTCGATGCGAAGGACGATGTCGGCTATTTTGTTGAGGGCATCGCCGAAGTAGTTCAATGGCTGAGGAGCAAAGCCTTGGCGGGTGATGATGATTTTGGGTTCGCCCAGGTTGATGACGTCAACGTTTTCAATGCTATCGTCAACGATTTTGAAGGCTTTTAAAATAGAGGCACCTTTTCCAAGCAATTTGATTCGCTCGAAATCTTTTCCCAATGCTGCGCTTGAACGTTTGTAGCCAGCCGGAACGAGGATTGCCTCTTTCAAAGGAACAAATCGCTCTCCGCCCCTAAGTTCACGCCTGTTTTTATAAATGTATTCTATGTACCCGGTAAATTTTTGGTTGCCAACATTGGCTTTAATTTTTAGCGAAGAAGCACCGACTTCAGCTAAAACGGCGCTGTCAATTCCTGGAATCAAGACATTCTCAGAAGGGTCTCGAAACAATGGCTTTTGATTGAAAAGCGTAGATTTTTCTCTTTCCTCGCAAAAAATTTCCACCTCAATACTTCCATTTCCATACCTGCTTGAAAACTTGATTTTTTGATTTTTTTCCTGATTGTAAAAGAGGTTTGTCCAAGCATATTCAGGGTTTTCAGAAAAAAGCGCCGTGTTTTCTCCACGCAGAGATTGCAAAAAACTGATGCTTCTTGCGCCAGGTACATTTGATAAAAGTATGGCTTCCAGCAGTGAGGTTTTACCTGAATTGTTCTTCCCGCCAATGAGGTTTATCCTTCCAAATCCTTCAAATATGGAATGATGAAAGCACCGAAAATTTTCTATTGAAATAGCTTGTACCATATCTTTTTCGTGGAACGCTGCGATAACTCGTTCCTCTCGCAAATCTCACCTTTTTTAAGAAGCCTGCGACTGCGCCATCAAAACAACTCCTCTTGAATCACCTCCGGCAACAACCGAAACGACCTCCGGTGCAGCGCCGTCTCGCCCAAAACCATCAATGCCGCACGGTGCGCCTCCGTCGGGTAGCCCCGGTTGGTTTCCCAACCATAGCCCGGGTGCATTTTTGCCAACCCAGCCATGTGCTCATCCCGGTAAGTTTTTGCCAAAATGGAAGCGGCGGCGATGGAAAAAAACAGCCCGTCGCCCTTGACGATGCAGTGATGCCGGATGCCTGGAAATGGCTTGAAGCGGTTGCCATCCACGAGCAGGCAAGATGGTTGAATGGTTAATTGTTGAATGGCTAAGTGCATCGCCAAAAAAGAAGCCTGAAGGATATTGATGCGGTCAATTTCATCCGCCTCGACCTTCGCCACCGACCAGGTGAGCGCCTGCCGTTCGATGAGTGGTCGCAATTCAAGGCGTTGAAGTTCAGTGAGTTGTTTCGAATCGGTGAGCCAGGGATGGGAGAAATCTTTGGGCAAAATGACAGCGGCGGCAAAGACGGGGCCCGCCAGGCAGCCCCGACCGGCTTCGTCGCAGCCGGCTTCGATTTCATCTTCGTTTAAAAAAGGCAAGAGCATGATTTTCTGGCAAAAGCTGACAGGTTGAAAACAGCCTTTTGAAGTGAAAAAATTTCATTTTTTCACTTCAAAAGGCTGTTTTCAACCTGTCAGCTTTGAGCTAAAACTCCACTTCAGCTTCGACAACTTGGTCGCCTCGCTTGACCTTCACTTTGGTCTTGTCGCCTTTCTTGAATTTCGCCAAGCCCTCCATGTAGTCGTAAATGTCTTTCACGTCCACGTCGCCAATTTTCAGCACAATGTCGCCCTTTTGCAAGCCAGCTTTTTCCGCCGGACGGTCGGCGAGCACGGCGTCAATGCGCATCCCTTCGCCGTCAAAAACGTAGTCTGGCATCACGCCGAGGGTGACTTTGAAAGCAGCGCCTTGTTGCTGTTCATCTTTCGTTTTTGTGAAAGCCAATTTTCCTTTACCGTTCAGATTTTCAATGAGTTGCGCAATGAATTGACTGACTTCGAGGATGCCTTGGTAGTTGACTAAGTGGCTGTCGTCGCTGGGTTTGTGGTAGTCCGTGTGCTGCCCGGTGAAGAAGTGCAGCACGGGCAGGTCTTTCAAATAAAAAGAAGTGTGGTCGGAGGGGCCCACCCCGCTGTCGGAGGTCTTGACTTTGATGCCGCCGACGGCAATTTTGGCAAGTTCCTCTTTCCAAACCGGCGAAGTTCCAGCCCCATTGATGGCAAGCACTTTCTCCTCGTTGAGCCGCCCCACCATGTCCATGTTGAGCATGTAATTGATCGTTTTCAGGTCAATGGTCGGTTCGTTGGTGAAATTTTTCGAGCCATACAGCCCCAGTTCCTCGCCGGAAAAGGCGATGAAGAGGTAGTTGTTACTTTTCGCTTTCGACTTTTTCAGGTGCTCGGCGAGGTAAATCATGCAAGCGACGCCGCTGGCATTGTCGTCCGCCCCGTTGTGGACAGCTGGTTCGCCTGCGTGGAGCGACGAGCCGGGCATACCCAAGCCGAGGTGGTCGTAATGTGCGCCGATGACGATGGTCGTTTTTGCACCGTTGTCAAGGTATCCAACGACGTTTTTGCCGGAGCGAGGTTCGCTGGCAACGGAGTCGTGCGGGTTGGCTTTGAATTTAAAATCGAAAGGATGGAACCAGGTACCGCCTTTTCCTTTCGGCATCAAGCCTGCCTCGGCGAAACGGCTGGCGATGTAATCGGCGGCGAGCGCCTCGCCCGGTTTACCGGTTTCCCTGCCTTCGAGCAGGTCGGAGGAGAGGTAAACCACATCCACCCGGAGTTGCTGGAGGCGGTTTTCAGATTGAGAAAAGCTGGCTTGAAGCGCAGCGAAAAAGAGCGACAGAAGCAGGAAGAGTTGTTTCATTTTCAGTTCGAGAATTTTTTTTTAAAAAAACTTGCGCAAAGCTAAACCTTCGCAAAGGCTTTCCGTAAGAAGGTTATTCCTAACCGAGTCTGGCAGTAAACTTTACTGAACTTTAGACTTAACGTGCTCCACTGGCTTCTTTCTCCACCTACATCTGTCTCAGATTAGCAATTTATATTTCTGTTGAAATGCTTTGGGCAACCTAACGTACTATCTACATTTGCTTCGCCATTCAAATTATTCCATCGAGCAACTTCCAGCCAAAGGAAAAATCCAAGTGAAAAACATCATCGGTATTCACCTTTTCTATTGCCCCGGATAGACCTAAGAATATAGTGTTTCATAGTGTGAGGGGTAACCGCTTCGGTGGTTGCTCCTTTTCTTTTTTCAGGCAGGCGGCAAATAAAAAAGGCGAGCCAGGATTTTCCTGGCTCGCCTTTTTTTATTTGCCGCTTGCTTTTTTTCACTGAATGACAACAGTTGTGGTAGCTAAAACCTGTCCCTTCGCATCCACCAACGAGACGAAAACAGTGCCTTTGGCGGCACTTTCCAGGATGCCTTTGGTGCTGATATTTTCAATCCTTTCCGTGCCATCGTAATTGCGGAAAGTCTTTTCCATCAAATCTTTACCTGCAATATCTCGAAACAAAAGGAAGACGTCGCCTGGTGCTGTTTTGAATTTTACGTTGAACCCACCTTCGGTCGCCGGATTGGGAAAAGCTACCATTAGTTCACCCGTTGGGATGGAAGGGGCATCCGTTTTTCCGACTGTTTTGGCGGCTGCGTCCAATTTGAATTTCACGGGTAGGTTGAATTGCACCCGAACGAGTCTGCCCCGCTGCTTACCGGGAATCCATTTTGGCATGAGCATCATCATCCGCAAGACTTCTTCGTCGCATCCGTCGCCAACTTGTCGGACGATTTCCGGTTGGCTAATGCTGCCGTCTTGTTCCACGACAAACCTGACGACAACCGTGCCTTCAATGCCTTTTTGCCGTGCCAAAGCAGGGTATTTGATGTTTTGGAAAACGAATTCCATGAGTTTGGTCATCGAGCATTGGTTTCGCTTGGCTTCGTCCGTCAAATCTTCGCAACCTGGAAAACGAGGTGCGTCTTCGACGAGCTTGAAAATTTCGTCCGAGCCGCCGGGGACAGTGTCGGGTTGGATGATTTGGTTCGATTGATTTGCTTGACTCGGCTGGCTGGCTTGATTGGGTTGGTTGGTCTGGTTTGGCTGGTTCGGTCGATTCTTTTGAGCCGGTTGACTCGCTTGAATCGGCTGCCCGGGTTGGCTGTTTTGGCTTTTAGCAGCAGTGTCCGGAGCAGCCGGAGATTGCGCTTTTGCCAGCGGCAAGTCAAATGAAAATGCCAGGCAAAGCAGCGCCAGCAAAGGCAGGGCAGCGAGGTACTTCAGCGAAGCCCGCTGCGGAGATTTCAGTTTTGACATCATGACAATGCGTTGTTTAAGTTGTGAATGAAAAAGAGAATTGGAAATGGCAACCTGCATTCCGGACTGCGATTGCCGTAGCAACAAACGACCGTATTGTTTCTTGTTTTCGCTCGCCAAAACGTAGTTGTCGGCGAGGTATTCGTGGGTAGTTTTCAAGGCTTTTTTGTAAAAATAAATGGGCGGGCTACACCAGAAAATCACGCCGAGCAGCTCGAAAAACAGCACGTCGAGGCTATGCCGTTGGAAAATATGCGCCTCCTCGTGGCGAAGGATGATGCGGCGGTCTTCCTCACTTGTTTGAAATTTCCGGCTCCAAAAAATGTGGTTGAAAAAGGAAAATGGTGCGTGCGAGTGCTGGGTGGCGACGAAGCGATAGCCGTTGCCACGGGAAATTTCTCCCTGCCTTCGTAGCCTGACAATTTGAAAAAAACCGTAGCCAAATTTCCCCAGAGCCACCGTTGCGCCAAGCCAGTAAATGCAAGTAAAAGTTGCTTGCCAGCCAAGCTTCTCCGATGCCATTCCGACGACGACCGTTTTTAATTCCGCAGTGCCAATCGTAATCACCGGCAGGTAAAAAGTAGCCGGTTCGTCAGGTGTAAAAAACAACGCATTCAAATCGAGGGCAGGAATTATCAAACCCAACGCCGCCGTGCCGAGCAAGTACCAGCGATTGAGCGAGAAGAAGGTTTCCCTGCCCAGCAGCCAATGATAAAGCAGGTAAAAAACTGCCCAGCAAATGGTGGTTTCGAGCAAGTAAGCAAGCATGGTTAAATGGCTAAATGGTTGAATGGTTGAATGGCTGGGCGGAATAACCATACAGCCATTTAGCCATTCAGTCATTTAGTTATCATTTCATTTTTTCAATCAGGTTGGACAGCTCGTCGGGGTCGAGGTTCTCTTTTTTGACGAGGAAGGACACGAGGTTCGCCATCGAGCCGTCGAAGTAGTCCTTGACCAATTTCGACACGGTGTTTTTCGTGTAATCTTCCTTGCTGACGAGGGGGAAATATTCGTGCGTGCGACCGTAGGCTTTGTGCGTGACGAATCCTTTGTTTTCCAGGATGCGCACGATGGAGGAGACGGTGCTTTGCGGCGGCAGCTTTTCATCGCCTCGTTCTTCAAGGTGCTTCAAAATGTCGCTCACCAGGCAGCGCTCCAGCCGCCAGATGACGTGCATGATTTCTTCTTCCGCTTTGGTCAACTGCATGATTGTCTGATGATTAGACTTTCGGAGAGGGATGATTTTTGGAAGGAAATTTTTTCAAAATTTCCTTCCAAAAACCATCCCTCTCCATTCCTGATTTGCCAAGCTGGCGAATGTGAGGCAAAGGTGAATTTAATTTTTTGGCGACGCAACTAATTTTTTAGCCTCTTGGCTAAAAAATACGTTGACAGCGATTTTACCTAAAAAACAACGGGCGCTCCGGCAAGCTGGAACGCCCGTTGTTATTGAGTTTCAGGGTGGTTTATAGCCTACGGCAAATCCTCCAGCGAGTCCAGAATTTTTTCCAGCGAAGTTTCCTTCGGCAAAAGTTCCACCTGTTTGCCGACAGAAAGGGTCGTGGTTTTTTTATCGAAAAAATAGGCTCCGTCCTGGCTCACTGCGACGGCAAGGAAAGTGACTTTGGCATCCAGCGGAAAATTTTCACCGTGAAAAAGGCTGGGGTCGCTCAACGTCCACAACCTGATGACACTGTTCAATTCATTAAAAACGAGGTAAACGGCAGTGTTTTCAGTAGTGAAAACATCGGACAATTTCGCCGAGGCATTCGTGAGTTGGCTGGCAGGCACATCCAAAAAACGGTCGCAGTTAATCCAGGTGTACATGGTGTCAATAGCGTAAAAAAAGCCGAAGCCTGGAAGATTGATGGTGTCGGGCGAAGAAGTCAAAATCACATTATTTTCGATGCTGTCAGGGAAAAGCGCCCAAGCATTAAAAGTGTCGCTCAAGCTGGGGGGAAATGTCTCGAAAAACAGGCGCATGTCTTGGACAGGATTTTCTGTCCATTGATTGATTTCAAAGCTATATCCCGGCTTGAGCCGTAGTGGTTGTCCGTTTTGCTCGGCAGCAAAATAGACCATACCGCCCGATTCCAGCACCCGCAAATCGGTAGTCATTGTGGGCAGGTTGAAGCGAATCATGTCGCCTTTGGTTTTGACTTCGTACAAGCCTAGGTCAATTTCGCCTGTCACCGGTTGTCCGTTATTTGCCTTCACGAAAGCATTTGGCAGCACGAAAAGGGAAGATTTTTGAGCGGTCGTAAAATAACCTCCTTGCTCTGCCAGGAAAGTGAAAGTTTCTGCGGCAGGGCTGACAGCGTCGAAAAAAGTGTAGACGTAGCCACCTGCAACAAAAGGTTTCGGGTCTTTTTCGCAAGCGAAAAGAAGGGTGAGCGTGGCGGCTGCGAGGAACAGCCCGGTTTTCAAGTGAAATTTCATGTGAAATGATTTTGGTGAAAAAATGGAGAGAATGCAGGTTCAGGTTTCTAAATCTGGATTCATATTGAAACTGACGATGAATTGTGCTTCAACGTTGGGCGGCTCAAAATTCCGGTTGAAAAATGAGCGGCAACCGGAGTAGCTTTCCGAGCTTTTTTCAAAAAAACAAAATGCCAGGCGGGTCAAGGATGGCTGATTTTATTGCCTCTTTCGAATCGAATTCAGCCATCCTTGACCTCGCCGCAATTGATGAACATGAGTAATTCTCGCCGCAAATTCATCCGCCAAACCTCCGCCGCCGTCGCAGGCGCAGGGCTGGCAAGCATCCTTCCGCTCGAAACTTTTGCCGCCGTCAAACGACGCATTTCTGCCAACGACAAAATCCAAATCGGTCTTATCGGCTGCAAAGGCATGGGCTGGACGAACCTCCGCAACCACCTCGACATCCCACAAATCGAGTGCGTCGCCCTGGCTGACATTGACCAAAGCGTCCTCGATGAGCGGGCTGGCAACGTGGCGGAAAAGCGCAGCGGCAGCCGCCCGCAGCTTTTCAAAGACTACCGCAAAATGCTGGAAATGAAAGATTTGGATGCCGTCATCGTCGCCACGCCTGACCATTGGCATTGCCTGGCGTCGGTGGATGCCCTTTCCGCCGGGAAACATGTTTATTGCGAAAAGCCGCTCGCCAATTCCATCGAAGAATGCAACGTGATGATGCGGGCGGCGAAACGCTACGGCAAAGTCGTGCAAGTTGGGCAGTGGCAGCGCAGCGGTGCGCACTACGAACAGGCTTACAACTACTTGAAATCAGGCAAGTTGGGTAACATTCGGTTAGTGAAATGCTGGGCTTATCAAGGTTGGATGATGCCGGTGCCGGTGCAGCCCGACAGTACCCCGCCTGCTGGCGTTGACTACGAAATGTGGCTGGGTCCCGCTCCGAAACGACCGTTCAATCCCAACCGCTTCCACTTCAATTTCCGCTGGTTTTGGGACTACGCAGGCGGTTTGATGACGGACTGGGGTGTGCATGAAATTGACATCGCTTTGTATTTCATGGGTGCAAAAGCGCCCAAATCGGTGATGGCTTCCGGCGGCAAACTCGCCTACCCCGACGATGCCTCCGAGACGCCCGACACCTTGCAAACCGTCTTCGAATACGAAGGCTTCAATATGCTTTGGGAACACGCCACTGGCATTGACCAA
The DNA here is from genome assembly GCA_964533005.1 of uncultured Saprospiraceae bacterium. GTDB lineage: Bacteria > Bacteroidota > Bacteroidia > Chitinophagales > Saprospiraceae > UBA6168. Next base: position 6,449 of record CAZHLB010000055.1, on the reverse strand, counting down.
GGCAACTACGGCAAGACCGAAGGCATCGCTTTCATCGGTAATCACGGCACCCTCGTGGTCAACCGGGACGGCTGGGAAATCCTCCCGGAAACCAAGCGCAACGACGACGGCGTCCTCGTCAACGAGGTGGAAGACCTGCCCGACCAGCGCCGTCCGAACCAAGCCAACTACGTGCTCGACCACTGCAAAAACTTCGTCGCCGCCATGCAAGCCAACGACCCCTCCATCCTGAAATGTGGCATCGAAACTGGCGCAGTCGCCGCCATCAATGCTCAGATGGGCAACATTGCCTTCAAAACAGGCAGGAAAATTTACTGGGATTCAGAAAAGGGAATGTTCAAAAATGATGCGGAGGCGAATGCCTTGATTAAGAAGGAGTACCACAACGGCTGGAAGATGCCGGCGGTTTGATTTTTAGACAGATGCCTCCTTGCCCAGCAAGGCGGCATCTGCCATTGAAAAATCATAGCTTTGAAAAAAATTCAGACATGAAACTTGTCCTGGAAATCAATCAAAATCAAGATTGGGAAATGTTGCTCCTGCTCTTCCAGCGGTTGAAAATTCCTTATTTCATTCAAAAAGAAGAGCAAAAAGCAGCCATCCTTGAGCCGTCTGCCAAAAAAAACGGCGTGGTTTCTCCCTCAAAAAATTTCGATGCCGAAGCCATCAATCGCTTACTCGACGAGATTGGGCAACGAAATCTTTTTGCCGGAATTTCCGACCCGGTAGCCTGGCAAAAACAACTACGAGATGAATGGGAATAAAAAAGCGGTGCTCGACTCGAACATCCTCATCTACCTGTCAAAAAAGCAACTCGACTTCAATAGCCTTGCATCGAAGTACCAGGAAATCTACATCTCCGTGATTTCGTACATGGAAACCTTGGGTTTCAACTTTGCAGATGTGAGAGAGGAGGTTTTATTGAAAAGCTTTCTTCAACAGTTTGCCATTGTTCAGACCGACATGAACATTGCCAATCAAGTCGTTGCTTACCGCAAAATCAGAAAGGTAAAAACGCCGGATGCCGTCATTCTTGCCACTACCAAAAGTCTGGGAGCAGAGCTCGTAACTATTAATGTGGGAGATTTCAAAGGATTGGATAATAGCGTTTCGGTTTTCACTCCTGCGCTGATTGCGCCTTGACAAAAGCAGGAGAGGCAAAAGTGAAATTCACTTTTGCCTCTCCTTTTTTACTTCTCTTTCTTCTGTTTCGCCTCCAAAATATGCGTCACCACCTCCGCCACCTGCTCCGCCCCGATGCGTTTCGAGAGGATGGACTTATCCTCGTCCAAAACGTAAATCTGCGGCGTTGATTTGATGTCGTACAGCGTTTTGTAGCGGCTGCGATGGTACGGGTCAACGGCGTTGAAAAACACGTCCATCTCTCTTTCCTTGATGGTTGACCAGCAGCTATCTATTTCTTTCAAGGTAAAATTTCCCTGGTCGTCTTTGGTCACCAGCTTGGTGCAAATGGCAAAAACTGCCACGCCTTTGTCCTTGAATTCTTTGGCGAATTTGACCATGTCGGGCATTCCTTTTTTGCAGTGGCTGCACTCGGGATCCCAGAAAAACAGCACCGTGAGCGGCGACTTGAAATCGTGCAGCCAGATTTTTTGACCCTGCTGCGTCTCCATTTCAATGTTCGGCGCCCGCTTGCCGATGAGCAGCGGTTCGAGGCGTTTGGCGTTGTCCAAAATCTTGTCCATCGTTTCCTTGTCCGTCCACGGAGCCAGCCCGGTAGCGTAGTATTTATTGACGATGTGGACATAGACGGCATCCATTCCCACGAACTGCGATTTGGCGTAAAAATTCAGGAAATGGATGAGGTAGTATTTGAAAGTTTCCTCGCTCGGCTTCATCATTTGAAGCACCCGGTCAACGGCGATGGAAATCGAGTCGGGGTGCTGGACGGTCATCTTTTGCATCAAGTGGTCAACCTTCTGAAACATGAAAGGTGTGCGCAGCATCCGGGCATCGGCGAGGTCGAAATTGTCGAACCAATGCTGCTGCATCCACCGGAAGGTTTTTAGCTGCACGTCCTTTTCCTCTCCTTCAAATTTTGGCGGTTCGAGCGGCAGGTTGGATTTGATAATGGCAGCGGTGACGGAGGCGGGATTTTTTGCCACCACACTTTTTTGAAAAGCCTCCACCTCCTGGTCAATGGCTTCCAGCTTGGCATCCAGCTTTTCTTTTTTCTTCGGGTCGTCCTTTGCCGCTTCAATTTGCTTGCGCAAAGTGTCCGCTTCGGGGCGGCGGCGAGTCAAGTAATTCAAGTACTCGTAAAACTGCTCGTTGTCAGATGAGCCTTTGATTTTCATGTTACCCGTGAAATCGGGCGCTTTGGTTTCCGCCGAAAACCACTGGTTGTTTTTGTCCAGCAAAAGCTGAAAAAACTGGTTGTCGGGCGGCATCACGACGAGGTAAATGCCGCCGGGCAAGGCTTCATTTCCCTCGAAATACATCCAGCCGTCCGCCTCGACAAAGGCAGTGTCTTTCAGGTATTGCTTGTCGCCGTAGTAGTAGCCGAGGTAGGCTTCCTTGCTTTGGTAGCCGTCAATTTTGACCTTGATTTGATAGCCTGGTTTTTGCGAAAAAGCGAGCGCAGGCAGGAGTGTCAGCGCAGCGAAAAGTGAGAAAATCCGAGTCATGTCAGTTTGCATTTTTGAAACAAGCGGAAAAACGAAAGCCCTGCAAAATCATTGCAAGGCTTGGGAAACGCAAAAGAGAGGAGGAGGTTTTTGAGATTTTTTTGCAAAAAAAATCTCAAAAACTCCCTCCTCTCTGAAATGAGACCATCACATTTTATTAGCTGAGGTAAACAACCTGCTCCAATTGATGCCATTGCCAATGCTGCCATTTTTGGTGGAAAACCAGATAAACAGCGGCTTGCCCACGATGTGATTTTCCGGCACGAAACCCCAAACCCTGGCGTCCTCCGAGTTGTGGCGGTTGTCGCCCATCATCCAGAAGTAGTTCATTTTGAAGGTGTACGAGGTCGCTTCCTGCCCATTGATAAAGATTTTGCCGTCCTTTTTTTCCAGTTTATTGCCTTCGTAAACGCCGATGATGCGCTCGTAGAGGGCGATGTTTTCCGGGCTAATCTGCACGGCAGCCCCTTTTTTTGGAATCCAGACGGGCCCGTAGTTGTCCACCGTCCAGCCAGGAAAGTTGACCGGGTCGTGCGGGAAAAGGTGATTGGGTGGCGGCGGTTGCTGCGGATAAAGCTCAACTTTCACGTCGGCGCCAAGCTTTCTGATATTTTCCACCTGGGTGCTATCGAGGAAAAAAATGCCCGCTTCGGGGTTGCTTTCGGTGAGATTCACGCCCCAATCGTCCAATTGTTCGGGGTTGATGGCGCTGCCCGACGAGCTGATTTGGTAGAGAAACTGCATGTTTTTCGGGTTCTGAGCAGGCTGGTTGTTGAGGTAAACCTGCCGGTTCACCACCTTCAAACTATCCCCCGGCAAGCCGATGCACCGCTTGATGTAGTGGTCTTTTTTGTCAATCGGACGGACGACAAGTTCTCCCTGCCCGCCTTTGATTTGCATGTATCGCTCCCTTGAAATTGCGCCTCGCCGGTAGTCGTAAACGCTCCAAGTTCTTTCCGGAAAAACATACACGCTGTCGCCTTCTGGATAATTGAAAACCACCGGGTCAAAACGTTTGACGTCAGTCAGCGCAGGCAGGCGGGAAAATGGCAGGTTCGGATTTGAAATGTAAGATTCGCCGCCGATGAAGGGCACCCGGTTGTGCAGCAGCGGCAACATCAAAACGGTCTTCGGCGTGCGGATGCCGTAGTGCGCTTTGCTGACGAACAAAAAGTCGCCCACCTTCAGCGAGCCTTCCATCGAAGAGGTCGGGATGGTGTATGCTTCAATCAAAAACATCCGAATGAAAGCCGCAGCAAAAACGGCGAAAATGATAGCCTCCGCCCACTCCCTTGTGCTCGATTTTTTGTACGGATTTTCCCGCACCAGCTTTTGATACTGGCGGGCATTGTTGGCTTTGCGGGCTTCTTCAAGTTTTTCCCGGTAGGCAAGCTCCGCATCAATGGTCTTGCCCAGGTATTTTTCTTTCGGGCTGTAGCCCAAGTAAAAAAAGATGGCAGGCGCATAAATCACCGCCAATGCACTATGGTGAAACTTGTACTTGCCGAAGGAGCGAACCACGTCCACGCATAGCCCAACAAAAATGAAAATGTTGACAATCGGCACGAGCAGCCAGGCGGCGTGGGCGCTTTTCCTGCCCACCAGCTTGCACATCACGATGAAATTCAAGCCGGGAACCAGCCCTTTCCAGCCGGGTTCGCCAGCCTTTTCAAAAACCTTCATCAGGCTGATGCTGAACAAAATGTAGGAGAAAACGAGAAAAATGAAAATGGTCATTCTTGTTTGGATTTGCCCGCCCAGCACTCACCCCTGACCCCTGAAGGGGAACCGAACCGGCTAAATCCTGCTAAAAATTGAAGATGATTTTGCCGGTTCGGTTCCCCTTCAGG
>CAZHLB010000055.1:0-1941 GCA_964533005.1 uncultured Saprospiraceae bacterium | reverse complement strand
CATAAATCCTGAAAAAAATTGACCTGTTTTGCGCGGGGGGGCCCCCCCTTCGGGGGTCTGGGGTAAGTGCGGGGCGGGCAAAAGTAATTGAAAGCCTTTTTTAAGCTGGCGCAATGCCAGACAAAACGGCAGCCTCATTCGACGTAGCCCTCGACGTACAGTTTTTCAGCTTGCCGCTGACCGCTGAAAAAGATGGTGATTTTCTTCCGAAAATACCCTGGTTTGAAGGCGTCGTACTCGATTTTGAGGCTGCCTTCCTTGCCCGGTTCAATCACGGTGGCTTCCCAATTCGGCGAGGTGCAGCCGCAGGTGGCTCGCACGTTGTCAATGGTAAGTGGTTGAGCGCCAATGTTTTTGAAGCGAAATTCTACCGTGACCGGGACGCCTTGTTTGATGTCGCCGAAGTCGTGTTCGGTGGGAGTGAGCCATTCGACGTTGCTGCCGGTGGCAAAAAGGAGAAAACAGGAGATGATTAATTGAAGCATGAATTCTGATTTTTTGAATTGTACCGGCGGATTCATTCGCCGGGGGGGCGGGGGAAGTATTAGCCCGGTCAATTAAGCCCACCATTACGAAACTTTGAAAATTTTGGCAAAGGTGGTTGACCAACTTCAGCCATCGCCAATCCAGCCAGCCAGCCACCCGTCCAGGCTGCTTGAAAATTGAAGCCGCCCGTCACCGCATCAATGTCCAGCACTTCGCCTGCCAGAAACAGCCCCGGCTGAATTTTGCTTTCAAAACGCCGAAAGTCCACCTCGTCGAGGTCAATGCCGCCGGCGGTAACGAATTCTTCTTTGAACGTGCTTTTGCCATTCACCTGGAAAACGCCAGCCGACAGTTCTCGTGCGAGTTGCTGCAAATGCTCTTTTTTCAAATCTGCCCAGCGAATCGCAGGTGGAAGTTGAAGGGAAAGCAACAAGTTTTTCCAGAGTCGGAAAGGCAAGTCGAAAGGGCATTGGACTTCCACTGCTTTTTTAGCAAAAGTCAATTTTGCATCGGCAAGTTCGGTTGCCACTTCATGCAAAGTCTTGTTTTCCAGCCAGTTGACTTCGATTTCAAAGCGGTAACCAACTTCATGCAAGGCTCGTGCGCCCCAGGCAGACAACTTCAAAATGGCGGGCCCGCTCATGCCCCAATGTGTGATGAGCAATGGGGCAATGGTTTTCAGTTTTCCGAAATCTCCAAGATTTCGGAAAACTACGCTCGCCCTCGGCACAGAAACGCCTGGCAAATCTTGAATCCGAGCGTCCTTGATATTGAAGGTAAAAAGTGAAGGAACAGGCGGTACGATGCGATGTCCCAAGCCTTCGAGCAATTGCCAAATGCGAGGTGAACTGCCGGTGGCGACCATGATTTTTTCAGCGAAAAAAACTTCACCTGCCTGCGTTTTCACTTGCCAACCCCGATAGCTATCGGGGTTGCCCGGCGGCTCGATTTGCGCCACATTTTTTCCGGTTAAAACTTTCACGCCAGCTTCCCTTGCCGCTTGCGTCAGGCAATGAATGATAGTTTCCGAGTTATCAGTGATTGGGAACATCCGCCCGTCGGCTTCGGTCTTCAACTTTACCCCTCGCCGCTCGAACCACGCCACCGTGTCCGCCGGGCTGAATTTGTGAAAGGGCCCAAGCAACGCCTTGCCTCCACGTGGATAATTTTTAACCAACTCCTTGGGGTCGAAGCAGTTATGCGTCACGTTGCAGCGACCGCCGCCGCTGACTTTGACTTTTTGAAGCACTTCGCCGCCTTTTTCGAGGATGGTGACTTGCGCCGCCGGGTTGGCTTCGGCGCAGGTGATGGCGGCGAAAAAACCTGCCGCTCCGCCGCCGAGGATGAGAATTTGCATGAATGGAATCTAAAGCTGACAGGTGGGAAACGGGTTTTTGGGAAGAAAAAAAATTGGGATGTTTCACGGCAGCAAAAAAGTAGTTGACACTTTTTTAG
>CAZHLB010000054.1:0-16448 GCA_964533005.1 uncultured Saprospiraceae bacterium | reverse complement strand
AATCCGCCCAATCCGCGTCATCCGCGTTCCCATCCTCCTCGCGTCTCAAAAATGTCCAAAGTCCAAATTGACTACTCGACTAACAATTTCAAACTGAAATTCTCCCCATCCAAAATTGCCTGCACGAAATATGCCCCAGGCGCAAAACGCTGCAAATCAAGCCGGTGCGTCAGCGTATTTTCCAGCAAAACCTGCCGCAACACGACCTCGCCTCTGGCATTGAAAACCCGCAGCGTTCCCGAACTGAACAGCCTGGAAATCTGAACCTCCACCGCCTCGTCCGCAGGGTTGGGCGACAGAGTCACCTGCTGCAAATCTTCGTGCGTGGCGGCAATCACATTTCCACCGCTGCCTGGCTGAATCAATGGCTGCGAAGGGTCGCACTCCGAATTAATTTCAGCCACATTGTCGCAGCCAGTATCATTCGAATAAATGCTCAAATCGCCGCCTACGTAGCACGTATCCATCTCATTGATGAGCGGGTGAATGGCGCAGCACTCGCTCAGGCTGACGTTCAAATAAATGCGGATGTCGTCGCCCACCGTGTCCACGTGCTCCAAACCTGCCAGCGAATCCAGCGAACTGTTGGTGAAAATTGCCAAATCGCCGCCGACGTAGGCGAGGCTGTCCAAGCCGTGCAAGTCGTCGAGGCTGGTGATTTTGATGGTGACGTTGCCGGTGACTTTCACCAGATTTATCAGGTTTGCAAGGCTGTCAATGCCAGCATTTTGAATCATCAGGTTGCCCTCGATGACGGTGTAACATTGGCTGAAAGCGTTCACCTGCGCCTGGTTGGTGAAGGTGACGTTGCCGACGTAAGTCAGTTCGGAAAGCCCTTCGTCAATTTCGCTGTCGCAGTCGTCGTCGGTGTGGTTGCAGAGTTCGGGAGCGCCGGGATAGACGTAGTTTTTGGCGTCGTCGCAGTCGCCAATTGTAGCGGCGACTTCAGTCGCCAATTTGAAACCCCAGGGTCGGTCGCATTGCGTCAGCGTGACGCCATTCGACCAGCCGTCGTTGTCCATGTCCCGGTACCAAACTTGACCCGGAAATTGATCGGCGTCGTAGTCGTTGCAATCGCCGGAGGTAGCGGTGAGGTCATTTTCCAAAAACCAACCTGCGCCGGGCGAAGTGCAAGCAAAAGAGGTCAATCCATCCGAGTAACCGTCGCCATCAATATCCTTGTACCAGGTCAGAATCATGCCCGTCGAAGGCACGGTCACGGTCGTGCCGGGAGAGGTGCAACCCGTTGAGCCATAAGCTTGTATGACTACTTCGTAATCGCTTGCCGAGAGGTTTTCAAACTCGCCGTCCGGCTGCCAGGATGCCCCGCCATCTATGCTGTACATGACCTGCCCGCCGGGTGCGTTAGCGCTGACGGTGATGCTGCCGTTTGCCATCAGGCAATCTTCTGGCGTGATTTCAATCGAAATTTCGGTGAAAAAATCTTCCACCGTCACCGTCGCCGAGCAGGTGGCGGAGTTGCCGTTTCCGTCGTTGGCGGTGAGGGTTACCGTGTTTGCGCCGATTTCGGTGCAATCAAAATCATGCGGCGAAACGCTGACGGGATTGACATTTCCGCAGTTGTCACTCGAATTGGCGGCATCAAAAACCTGCGCCGGGACGATGCTCGCCTCGCCGTTTCCATCGAGTTGGATGCTGATGTTTTGGCAGGCGACTGTCGGAGGCAAGTCGTCAACGACCGTGACAGTTGCGGTGCAAGTGGACGAATTTTCACTCAAATCCACGACCGTCAGCGTCACCGTGTTTGCGCCTAAATTGCTGCAAGTGAATGCGTTGGGTGAAACGTTCATGCTCAAAATGCCGCAGTTGTCCGTCGAGCCGTCGTTGATTTGGGCGGTCGTGATGCTCGCCTGACCGCTGGCATCCAGCAGTGCGATGACGTTTTGACAATTCGCCGCAGGCGGCAAATTGTCGCTCACCATGACTGTTGCCGTGCAGGAGTTTGAGTTACCTGAAAAGTCAGTCGCCGTCAGCGTGACCATGTTCGAGCCGACGTCGCCGCAGTTGAAACTGGTGTTGTTCAAACTCAAACTCATGCTGCAATTGTCGCTCGAACCATTATCCACCTGGGCAGGTGTGAGCGTCGCCAAACCGTTGGCATTCAGGAAGATAGTTGCCGTTTTGCAAACTGCTACAGGGTTTTCGTCATCAATTACGTCGAATCCAAAGCTGCACGAAAAGCTGCCGCTTTGGTCGGTCGCTCGCCACTCCACCAAGTATTCGCCTTTGGGCAAATTCACAAAACCGCCCGTTGCGTAAGGTGTCCAAGCTCCGGCAGGATTGTCCGTGCGGTAGCGAAACTCGAGCGTCAAGCCACCGCAAATGCTGGTGATGTCGAGCGGAATCGGAAGCGACACGTCGGCGCTGCATTCGCCTGGGTCAGTGTCGGCGAAGGAGCTTGGCGGGCACTGCACAAAAGGCAAGTCGTCGTCCAAAAACATGGCGCCAATGCCCCTTGTCGTCGAGCCGCCGCCAGTGAAACTGACGTCCCGACCGTTGTTTTGCAGGTTGCTCAAAATCACTTTGAAAAACTCCTCGTCTTCGATTTTGCAATCGCCTAAAATGCTGACTGCCACCGTTTTCGATTGCTCGCCGGGCGCAAAAGTGTGCGAGCCGTTGGTTGCCTGATAGTCGTTGTCAGCTGTCGTAGCAGTGCTGTCGGCGGTGGCAAAATTGAAGCTCACGTTGGCATCCACCGGGTTGCTCATGCTGACGTCGAAGGTGGCGGATGATGTGCCGGAATCGCCTTCGTCAATAACCAAAAGGTTGGTGATGCTGACCGTCGCCGCATCGTCGTTCAAAATTGTTCCCTCGCCGCTGCCGTCGAGAATGCTGCCGCTGACCGGGTTGGAAAGGGTCATTTCCACCGTCTCGTCAAGCTCCACTTTTTGGTCGCCGTTCACCGACACATTTATAGTTTGTGTCAAACTGCCGCCTGCCGTGAAGCTCGCCGTTCCCGCCGCAAGTGTTTGATAATCATTGTCTCCCGTCGTCGCCGAGCCGCCAGTGATGGCGTAATTTACCGAGCAATTGCTGGCATTTGTTGAGCGGCTGATGACAAAACCGAGGTTCGCCGTGCCTGCATTTCCCTCCGTCATGTTTGGGTCGTTGACGCTGAATTGAGTAGCTACCAAATTTATTTGGTAGTCCTCGACCTCGCCGTCCGTCGCCGACCCGGTGAAACTCAAACCACCCGCCGAACTGAGCCGGAAACGAGCCAACGAATTGCCATTCGCAACAGCGGCTGGCGGATTGATAGTCAGCGAGTTATTGCCAACGGACAATGCTTGATTGGCGAAAACTTGTTCGCCTGCATCGGCAAAACTGCCGTTGCCGTTGAAGTCCACCCAGGCGTCGAGCTTGCCGGCGGCGTTGGCGTTGACGGTGATGTTTGCAGGCGTGCCAGAGATGAAACTGGCTGGCAAAGTCACGCCGTCGTCGTCCGAGCCGTCGCCGGAGGCGGCTGCCGTTGGCTGACCATCAGCTTCGCCGTCAATCGTTGCGCCGAGGCAGAGTGCCAGGCTTGCGTTGTGCCGTGCGCCGTTGCTCGAAAGCAGTGTGGCGTAGGTGTCGGAGGCGTCGCCGAAGTCAATTTCATCGTTCAAAATCGTCCCCGTGCGGCTGGTATTTCCGAGCGAAACATCACGACCCGAAGCAGACAGGCTGCCAATCGAAACGCCAAAATTTTCATCGGCTTCCACCTGGTTGTCATTGTTCACGGTGACGTTAACCTGCTGCGAGGTGGTTGTTCCGGCGGAGAACGTAACGGTTTGATTTTCAGCGTTGAAATCGTTGTCGCCAGTAGTCGCCGAGCCGTTTGCGGTGGCGAAATTCACGCTCACCTGCACGTCCACCGGATTGCTCAAAGTCACGCTGAATTGCTGCGGCGAAGTCGCTTCCGGCTGGCTGACGTTGGCGGTAATGTCCACCTGGGCTTGGTCGTCGTTGTCAATTGTGCCGGTGGCGAAGTTGGTTGCGCCAGCCGTGTAGCCCATGCCGGTGGCGAGGGTCAGGATGACTGTTTCATCCAATTCCACCGTGTTGTCGAGCGCCGGGTCAATGGTGACGGTTGCGCTGGAAACGCCAGCCAAAAAAGTGACCGTGCCGGAAGTGGCGTTAAAAGTTGCCGCTCCCATTTGCCCGTAATCCATGCTAAAAGTTGCCGTGCCGCTCACGTCGAAATTGACGGTGATGGGGTGAACCGGGCAGTCTCTTTGAAAAGTAAAAACGAGGTTGTCTGTGCCGTCTTCCGCCCTCGAAGCAGGTGAAACGGACACGTTGATTTCACTGGATACGCCTTCATCCACCGTCCCGTCGCAGTCATTGTCAATGTTGTCGCACACTTCGGCACTGGGTCCCACGAAGCCTACGCAAACCGTGCTGCCATTTACGCATTGTGTAGTCCCTTGCTGGCACTGGCTCGTGCCGCCGTAAACCAAGCCAGGCGGCGTTCCCACCGGTACGCAAGACACGGACGGGATTCCATCGTCTATCATGCCGTCGCAATCATTGTCAATGCCGTCACATACTTCCGCACTGGGACCCACGAAACCTACGCAAACCGTGCTGTCATTGACGCATTGCGTAGTCCCCATTTGACATTGGCTCGTGCCGCCATAGACCAAACCCGACGGTGTACCTGCCGGGATGCAAGGCACGGACGGGATGTTGTCGTCTGCCGTGCCGTCGCAATCATTGTCAATGTCGTCGCAGGTTTCAGGCAGCGGGTTGTTGTTGCATGAAGAATACATCGGGCTTGCAGCGCAGCCGCCCGGCGTCACTGATTGCGGAAGGCAATTCATTGTGCCCGCACAATTGGGTGGGGAAGGCAAGCCGCAAGCCTCCGACGGCGCATTATCATCTGCCATGCCGTCGCAATCCTCGTCGCAGGCGTCGCAGGTTTCGGGGGCGTTCGGATGAATGCCTGCGTCGGCGTCGTTGCAGTCGGTGTTGTCGCTGACGAGACCGGAGCCGGGTGCAGGGGTGCAAGCCAGTTGAACGCTGCTCGCCGGGTTGCCGTAGGTGTCTCCGTCAGCGTCCACGTAGTAGGGCGCCGACGTGAGGGGAACGGTGATTTCCAAACCCCAGCCTTGAATAGAGCCGCCATCGCCGTCGAAAAAATCCTGCACCGTGAGCGTCCATGTTCCGTTGGGGCTTGTGCCGTTGAGTGCGGCGAGGGAATTGATGGGTTGGTAAGTGCCATTGATGGCGTAGGGTGGCGGCGTTGGTAAACCCGACGCATTGCAAGTATTTTCAAAGTTGGCGGCGGTATTGACTGCGGCATCGTCGAAAGTCGCAAGGAGGTGGTTTTCACCACAATCCCCGTCATCGGGTTGGTCGAACAAAACGAAGTTTACGTTGCCCGGTGAAGTGAGGGTCGCCTTAAGGTCGCCTGTCCAGGTATGATAGATGTGCAGGTTTTTCACGTTCAAATCCGTGATGTTGCCCGTGGCGCCGCTGATGGTCAGGGTGGAAGTGACGGTGGATGTGCCCGACTCCGAAATCGCTACCGGGACGTTGGTGCTGGCGTAGGTTACCGTCGGGAAATCTACCACGCTGTTACAGTCGTCGTCCACGCCGTTGCAGACTTCCGTTTCGCCGGGGTTTACGTTGGGGTTGGCATCGTTGCAGTCGCCGTTTAGTAAAACAGCATTGGCAGGCAGCGGACACGCCATCAACTGAGCGCCCGTTCCGTAGCCATCACCGTCACCATCCAAATAATACAGCGGGTCAGTCAGGGTGAAATTGCGCACGAAGTTGTCGCCTCCCGTGCCGTTTCCATCGCCGTCCAGGTCTGTGCCGAAGGGGTTTTCCAAGCCGCCGGAAATCAGGCTGAAACGGTAAAGCCCGCAGGCAAAAGGCAGGTTTGAAATCTGGCAAGTTAGCTGGTTCGTTCCCAGCCTGTAAGGCTCCGCCGTCGTCACGGGATAAAGCACGTCGTCGCCATCGCCGAAATTGCCGTTGAGACCGGCATAACGAAGCTCGAAGTTCGCCGGGTTGTTGACCGAAGCTGGGTTCATCACCTGGTTGAAAGCCACCGAAAAACTGCTGATGCCCGCAGCCGGGGCAGTGACGCCCTCGGCAGGCAATCCCGTCAGGGAGCTGACCTTTGGCGCAGGCAGCGTAGCGGTCAGAGCGGCATAAGAATTCACTCGTCCTGAACCGAACAAGCCTAAAATGGTGGGGTTTTGCGCATTGATGTTGTCGGCGGTAGCCAGCAGTTTTGCCGCCACCTGGTAGCTGTTCCACGTTGGGTTCGCCGACCAAATTAAAGCCGCCGCACCTGCTGCATTCGGAGTCGCCATGCTCGTGCCGGATTGGGTTCCATAGGTGTTTCCTGTCAGTGTGGATAAAATGGCACTGCCCGGTGCGGAAATGTCCATGCCCGTGCCATAGTTGCTAAAGGAACTTTTGACGTCAGTCGAAGTAGTGCTGACCACTAATAAAGTTTGCGTGAAAGCCTGCCGGGGCGGATTTAGCTGGTTGCTGTTTCCCCCCGAATTGAAATGCAGCACCCCCGCATCGTGCAAGTATTGCAAGCCCGCCGTGAACACGGGGTCTCCAACAAACCCGTCAATGTTGTAACTGGTGTTGACAATCTTGGCTCCATTGTCGGCGGCATAAGTGAAGGAAGCATTGACGATGGCTGCCGTCCATGGTTGAGCCGGATTGTAAAATTGCAAGGGCATGATGGTGCAACCACCTGCCGTCCCGGCGATGCCAACGCCATTATTGGTGCGCCCGGCTGCGATGCCTGACACATGCGTGCCATGGTCATCGGAAGGCACGGCAGGATTAGGGTTGTTGTTGTTTGCCACAAAATCCCAGCCGTTCACGTCGTCCACGTAGCCATTCATGTCATCGTCCATGTTGTTCCCGGCAATCTCGCCAGGGTTTACCCAAATGTTCGCCGCCAAGTCCGTGTGCGCCAATTCCACGCCGTCATCCGTGACGCCAATCTTGACAGCGGCACTGCCGAAAGTGATGTCCCAAGCCAGGTCGTTTTTCATCAACGGATGGTGATTCTGCGAAGCATAACTGGGGTCGTTCGGAACGATTTCACGAGGGTCGCCGGGAAAGTAGAAATTGGGCGAGCTCCAAAGAATTCCTTCTTGCCCTTCCAACTGTTGCATGGCGGTAAAAACATCCAAGCCCGGCGGCAGGGACAAATGCACCAGGGCAACGCTGCGGTTTGCGCCCTTTTCGACCGTCATCAAAGTAGCCTTCAAGTTGACGTTTTGCTGCCGGAATAACCCTTGCCAACTAAAATCACGAAGCAGGGACGCCGCCCCCGATTTCGGGATTTGCAATTCCATCGCCACCACAATTTCGTTGGGCATGTAGGGATGATTTTTCGCCCGCAGCACCATCTCTTCGTAAGTGACTGCTCCCGGAGCGAATGCGTCTTGAATTTCACGGGGCTGATAGGATGCCTTTGGCGGTTCCGGCTTTGCAGGCTGGTTGGTCACCTGACCGTTCAAAGGGATAACCGAAGAAAAGGTCAGCAGGAAAAAACTGAGGTGGAAAAGTTGGATGGCACGTTTAGCTTGAGCAATCATTTGATATGGATTTGTGAAAAGTTGCGATGAAAAAACCCCGTCACTCGCCCTTTTCGGGCAGGCTTCAAGGCATCGGTCAATGGTTGAAATTGACGACCTCCCAGATTTAAGATTTATAGTAACTGGCTGTGAATGAGAAGAGCAGCGAAGGAAATGAGGGCGTGTTGATTAAATTGGACTTGAAGCACTTTGAAAACTAATGCCTGAAAAGGCGGGGAGAGATTCGTTTTCTCAAATCACTTCGACAGTATGTTTTGCGGGGGCTTGCTTGGCGCAAATGTCAAAAGCGGAGTTGGGTTTTGCAAGTGTAAAAAATTCGGCACTACTTCCGCTTCGCCGTCTCGTCAAAAAACAAAATCCGGTACGCCAGCAACAGCACTCCGGCGGCGGCAATCAGGAAAAAAAGCATCGCCAAACCTGGATATCCGAAGATGGTAAAAGTCGTTTCCACCTGCATCAGCAAAGCCGCTCCCACCACCAGCGAAGCCAAAATCAAACCCAGCGTGATGCGGTTGGCGATTTTTTGAAAGCCCTCCATCAGGTACTTTTCATCAATGGATTTCAGGCGAATCTCCAGTTCGTTGTCGGCGACTTTGCCCAGGATTTTATTCAATTTATCCGGTAGCGTTTGCACTAAACGCTTGGTTTCCAGCATACTGGAAAACACGTTGGCGGGCGAAAGGCTTTTCCAAAGATGCCGCTGCATCAGGTCGGCAGCGTGGCGGCGGATGGCTTGATTTGGGTCGAAATGGGGGGCGAGCGACTTGCCGACCTGGTCGAGGTTGAGCAAAGTTTTGCCCACCAAATTCAGTTCGTAGGGCATCACGAAGCCATGGCTCGCCGCTCCCCGGATGAGTTGCAAGACCATTTTTCCCAATTGCATTTCCCCGATGGTCGCCTCCTGCTGCTCGACCACCGAAGCGGCAATGGCGGTGCGAAACGCTTGCTCATCCGCATCCTCGTGCCGTTTGGCAATGCCAATCACGATGTCCGCCGCCTCGCTTGCCTTTCCGTCGGCTACGGCGAGCAAAAGCTGGAGGTATTTTTCCTGGATTTCCTGGTTGAGGCGCACCACCATGCCCAGGTCAATCAGCGCCAGGCGGTTGTCGTCGGTGAGGTGGACGTTGCCGGGGTGCGGGTCGGCATGCATGAAACCGTCGTTGACCAATTGCTTGAGGTAGGCTTTGAAAAACTGGTCGGCGAGTGCTTCGCCGTCAATCTCCATGCGGTGCAGCGGCGAGATTTTCGTCACCTTTTTGCCCTTGATGAAGTCCATCGTCAGCACCTTCCCGGACGAATAACTTTCCACTGGCAGCGGCACCACGATGAGGTCGAAATCTTCCAAATTTTTTGCCAGCGTCTGCAAGTTGCGAGCCTCCAGGCGATAGTCCAACTCGCTCAAAAGCACCTTCCTAAACTGCTGCACCAGCCCGCTCAACTCGATGCGCCGCACGGTTTTGGAGGTGTTTTCCAAAAAAACAGCCGCCTCTTCCAGCGCCTCCAAATCCTCCAAAATGCGCTGCCGGATGCCCGGTCGCTGCACTTTGACTGCCACCTCTTTGCCATCCCGAAGCACCGCCCGATGCACCTGCCCCAGCGAGGCGGAAGCCAGCGGTTCCTGTTCAAAAACCTGAAATGCCTTGGAAATGCGCACCCCCAATTCCTCCTGCACAATCACTTCCACCTCGGAAAATGGGAACGGTTCGAGGTCGTCCTGCAAGCGGCTCAGGGCATCCAAATAGGGGTCGGGAAGCAAGTCGGGGCGGGTGGAAAGGACTTGCCCAAGCTTGATAAAAGTGGCGCCGAGTTTTTCAAAATCCTTTGCAAAATCATCGGGTGAAGGCTCATGCCCGTTGGTTTTGCCAGCATCTTCCTCGCCCAGTTCAGCTTGGAATTGGGCTTTTTGAAAAACGTTGCTATGCCCGTATTTCCAGAGCAGGCGGAGCAGTTCCGTGTATTTTGGCAAGTGTTTGACTTTCATCGGGGCGGTTTGAAATGGTTGGTAATAAATGCAACGGCGGCATGATTTTGAAGTTCAGCGGGTTTACTTTTGTTGGAGTTTAATTTAGGAGGTAACTTCAAGTTAAATAGTCAGCCGAATTTAAACGACACTTTTTTTCAACACATAGTCACATAACTCACATAGTTTTTTGATTATCAATTCTATGTGTTCTATGTGACTATGTGTTGAAAGAAAAAAAGTGATTTTTAATTCAGGTCAACTACTTGCCTCCTAAATTACTTGATAATAATATGCCTCTCTAATTTCTACCAGTATATTTTCAAGCCTTTCAAAATCAGGCTTTTCCGGCAAATCCGACGCTTCGAAAAGTACGTGTATATTCTCAATCCGCTCCTCCGCCTGCTGCAATAAATCATCATATTCAAACTCGCCCGCCCTGATTTTTAATAAAATATCCCGGTTATGCCGCCGCACCTGAATTTTGCCATATCGGGCAATTTCTTCCGCCATATCGAGTAGGCGAAAAGTGTGCATCATATTCTTTGCATCATAGTTTTTACCGTGTGAAATAGTGCCTTCATATCTCGCCGGATTTCGTTTTTCCACCCATTCCCAATATTCCCGGTAATCTTTACAATAGACTTGATAACCGTCCAGGTTAAAGGAAAGAATGCCGTCGGGTGTTTTGCCTTTTGGGATGGAACTCAGCGCTACTTCGTTGGAGGTAGGTTTATGTAAAATGCCCCGGTAGCCGATCGTGCCCGTTACATCATAAAAAAGGGCGTAAGTGTCCCGAAAATGAGGGATGTTAACCAAGCCGCACCGCTCCTGCACGAAGCCTCTCGCCGTCAGCCAATGCTGCAATGGCACACTTCCCTGTCCCTCGACGACGTAGCAAAAATCGAGAATGGATTTTCGCTCCTTTGCCACCGGGTTTACGATTTTTTTATTCAAACCCCTCGCCTTTTGAATTTGTGCCAAAGCATATCCTGCGAAGGTGTGCCTGCATATTTTCGAGAGAAATAATTCGGGTTTTATTTTTTCAAAAAGCGGGTGTTTAAATAATATGCAATCCTCCGGCATCGCCAGCAATTCCAGCATATTCGGGTTGTTTTTTGCAAGCAGGTCGAAGAAGCGGTGCAGCTCATAATATACTATATCATTGCGCTCGTCGGCGATTTGCGGCAGGTCGGTCAAGCCGTAAAATTGCTTTTTTGGCAAGATGAAAATACCACGTATATCGTGGTCGGAAGTAGGTAAATCCGTTCCGTATGCCCGGCTGCCGGTGAGGGCTTCAAATAGTAACAGGTTCTGCGATTTTAAGTCTGTGATAGTCATATTTTCAGGCACGTTAATAAATGGCTTTAAATGTTTTGTGGAAACAGTGAATCCTAAATTGAATAAAAGCAGACAGCATTATTTTGCATCCACTACACATCGAAACCCTACCGTCCCATTCCGCTCGAAGCCTTGCGAAACCCGCAGCAACATCTGCCGGTAGCCCAACGGTCGAGCGCCGCCCTGCACGTACCACCAACTGCCGCCGGGGTGGTAAAAACTGCCGCCTTTCAAAATGATGAACCCGTAGCTGTCGCTCTGGTACCAATCATTGGTCAGGTGCCAGACGCTGCCGACGAGGTCTTCCAAACCATGCGGATTTGCGCCTTTCGGATAGCTGCCGACGAGTTTCATTTTGCCATCGCCGGGGTTGCAGAGGGTCGAATCCAACTCGCCGGCGCTGTTAAGGGTGAAGGTGGCGCTGACTTTTTTGGCGTCACCGGTCAGCTTTTCGCCAAAATTGCCCCAGGGCCAGCGGCGGCGGTCGGTGGTTTGCGCTGCGTATTGCCACTCGGCTTCGGTGGGCAGGCGCTTGCCCGACCAGGCGGCGTAGGCTTGGGCGTCTTCGTAGCTGACGTGGACGACGGGGAAATTTTGCTCGCCCAGGAGCGGTGCGCCGTTTTTCCAGTGCTTCAAAAAGTTGGCGGTGTCGGCGGGCAGGTAGTTGGTGGCGTCGAGGAAGGCTTTGAACTGGCGGTTGGTGACGGGGTGCTTGTCCATGAAAAACTTGTTGAAATACAAAGGTTTAAGATAGACTGGGTAGCTGATGAATTCGTCCCCGTTGAAAACTTCCATCCCAAAAAAAGGGCTTGCAGGAATTGCAACCATGCCTTCGGGTGCTTTGGCAGCAGACATGGTGCTTTTGGTTTTTGAAATCAAAACAGGCGTACCCGGCGGAATGCGCAGGATTTGCTCGTCCAGTAGGTCGCCGTTCTCAAAAAACTGCACGACGTATTTGCCGCCGATGCGCCCAAACGCCTCGAACAACCATATAGCTGTGTCCTTTTTGGGAGACACGAATGCAAGTGGCGTTTTTTCCCAATCAGGGTCGCCTTCCAAAAGCCGGACAGTCAAATCATAACCGCCCTGGCTTGGGAAGATGAGCCGCCCACTTTCCAATCTTACCTTTTGCAATTTCACCATCGCACCGATGCAACCGACGGTGCCTTCGTTGTTCGTGCCGAGGTATTTAGGGTTGAAACTCTCCAGGTTGACGATAGCTACTTGCCGTTCAGCGAGGTTGGAAATTTCCAAATCTTCGTGGTTCCACAAATCCACGAAATGCCATTTGTCATTGCCCGGCGGGTTGATGGGCAAATCGAAAAGCGCCCCATGGAAGCCTTGCGACCGCTGGTTGAAAATGGTGTAAATCATTTTGCGCCCATTGCCCCAGCCGTTTACAAAAATGCTGTCTTGGGTGGTAGGTAGAAGGGGAACCATTCCAAATCCTTGATTTTGAAAGGCTCCCGGACAATCTTTTAAAATTCTGACGCACCTTCCCCAGAAGTGTAAGTCGTCTTGTATCCATGCTGGTCTTCCGGGTCTCATCGTGTTGATTTCCACGCCATGTCCATTGAAAAATGCCAATGCAAACTCTCGCCGGATGCGTTCTCGAGCCACTTCTGCCACTCTGAAAATGGCAAAGTCAGGTTTGATGAGCTTGTTCAAATTCAGCAGCGGGACGTGGTAAATATCGTTGTGAACCCGCCCGGCGAGGATGCCGCCCATGTCTTTCGGCGCAGCCATGCCTTCGCTGTACAAAACCACGCCGGGGCGGGCGAAGTCGGCAAGTAATTGCATGGTTTCGCTCGCCTCTGCTTTCGTGTCGAGCACCACGCCATCGGCGCTGACAGCGGCAATCATTTCTGCCATTTTTGCCAAGCCTGCCGCCTCGTTGGGGTCGTCCCAAGGATTGTAGCTGATGAAAAACTTCGTGCCCAGCGAGCGTGCCATTTCCGCCAGCCGCCGCTGTTGCGCCAAGCCACCGGGTAGGTCAGCCATGAGTTCCCATTGTTTGCGGGCGTCCATGCCGAGGGCGGGCCACGTGGGCCACAAAATGAAGGCATCGTCGCCGCCGTATAATTTCTTCATTTTCAGGAGAAAACTTTCAAGTTGATAGCCCCCTTGCGCCGGGTCGAAGAAGTTTTTATCCCAGGCATACATCAGGTGAAGCGTGTAGGCGTGGCGAATCCAGGCGAGGTCTTCTCGTTTGTAGAGGTCATCATCAACTGGACGGAGTCGCCATGGGCTGCCCTTGCTCCAATAGTCTAATGCTGGACTTATGCCACACACCAATAAGCTTAATTCGTACAATTTCCTTTCCTGAAAACATTCTTTAAGTGCTTCATGCCACCCGCCCTTTGTTACATCGGCAAAGAAATAGAACTGAACTTCCTGTTCTGGCTGCAAGCGCACCGGCGTCCGAATGAGCAAGTAATTTTGAATGGTGTCGCTCGCCCGGCGCACCAATCCGTAGAGGCTCTTTTCCCGGTTCAATTCGACAGTGCAAAAACCCAAATCTTGGTTGTTGTGCGGCACGACAACCCCCACCGGGGCATAGCCAGGGCGAAACAAAAATGACCGGCTCGTGTCGGGCGAGTTTGTGAACGGATTGAAAAGCTTGGGGATACTGGAAGTTTCGGCAGGCTCTACGATGCGGCTGGTGTCGGCGGCGCTTTTGCTGGAAATGTAAAAGTGGTCGCCGCCTGTGCCGAAGGGCACGATGTTGTTCAGCAGAATTTCCTGGTGGGAAATGTTTTTGAAAGTAAGCTTCCCGCCCACCCCGTCGGTGAATTTCCAAAATGCGCCGAAACGCACCTCCAGCAAGCGATTTTGCACATTTTCAACGAACCACGCATCGGCAGTCGAGGTAGGTCGCCGGTTGATTTCCAACGAAAACAGCGGCAGCGGATTTGTGAAGGCAAGCGATTGATTTTCATCGAAAATGCCGCCAGTGACCAACAGCGGATTCTTTTCATCGAAAATCAACCGGGTCAAAGTCTGACTTTGCAGGCAGGCGGCAAGCAGTAAAAACAGGAGAATGGGCAAGTTTTTCATGCGAGCGAAGGTGCAAACGGCAACTGAAAAATGCCTTGCCTTCGGAAAAATTGAGAGGATTCAGCTACCGACTTTCACTTCTTCCACTTTCACTTCTTCATTCTCCTCTACGTCTTGCAGAAAATCTTCCAGGTGCTCGTTGAAATCTTCCGGGCGCTCCATCATCGGGGCGTGACCGCATTCGTCGAGCAGTACGAGGCGGGAGTCATCTATCAACTTGTGAAATTCTTCGGCGACGAAGGCAGGAGTGACTTTGTCCTGTTTTCCCCAAATCAAAAGGGTGGGAGCTTTGATGGATTTCAACCTGTCCCGCAGGTTGTGGCGGATGGCAGATTTTGCTGTGGCGATGACCCGGATCGCTTTGTTGCGGTCGTTCACCGTGCTGAAAACATCGTTGACCAATTCCTCGGAAGCCACTTTCGGGTCGTAAAAAGTATCCTGCGTTTTTTTCTTGATGTACTCGTAGTCACCCCGTTTTGGGAAGGTGGAACCCATGGCGCTTTCAAACAAGCCGGAGCTGCCGGTGAGCGTAATCGAAGCGATTTTATTCGGTTGCGCCATGGCATAGAGCAATGCGATGTGACCGCCGAGCGAGTTGCCAAGGACATGCACGGCGGGGTATTTTTTCTTGTCAACAAAATGAGTGACGTGTTCCACCAGCCCTGAGACGGAGAGCTTGCGCAAAGGCATTTCAAAAATCGGCAGGATAGGAATAATGACGTTGTGCGTCTTGCCAAAATGCCGCAGGATGCCTGAGAAATTGCTCAATGCGCCCAACAACCCGTGCAGCAGCAACAGGTTCTTTTTTCCACCTTTTGTCTCGATGTACTTGAATCCGCCTTCTTCAATGACTGGAAAATCCGTATTCATTTAACTTCCGATTGTCGTAGTTGTGATGCCGCAAAAATAGTTTTTCACCGACTGCCCGGCAAAGCCATTTTCAGGAGCGAGCTTTTTATTGCAAAAGAGCAGAGCCGGGAAAATGTTTAGCGCATGAAATTTCCCGGTTTTTCCGGTTCAAAGGGGCGCTTCGGCTGCCTGCCGCCGACTGACCAAATTTCACCTTTTTTATCAGCAAAATGAAGTCTTATTCTTTTCCACACGCTTTTCCACATTTGTGGATTTGTAAAAATCAGCTTTATTTCAATTCGTAAACAGGCAGAGGACACTGGCTTATCAAAATCATTTTTTTTAACCGGCAAGTAACTTTGGCTTTACAGGATAATTTGACTTTGAAAAGCAGCGAGTTGCGTTATTCACAAGGTTTTCCACAATTAAGAAAATATGGAATCATGGCTTTTTTGAATCTAAGTTTTTGATTTTCAACTAAAAAGAAAGACAAAGAATGATTAAGCAGGAGCTATTTTAGTATTCCACATAATTCTCCACATAGCTCATTTTTTGCCATTCGAGAACTGGTAATTGACAAATAAAACTATCGCCAGCAACACTAAAGCACCTGCCTGATGAACCATCCCCCATGCCACCGGAACCTTCCCCACACTGTTGATAACTGTGAAAACGCCGAGCAAAAATTGGACGACCAACATGCCCAAAAGCAACTTGCTGCCAAACTGAAGCTGCCTGGAAACTTCCAACTTTTTGATTTTCAGCCAAAAAAGAACAATCAGCCCTGCCAGCAGCCAGGCAGTTCCCCGGTGCAGCAACTGCGCCATTGCCTTTGCAAAGCGGTGCTGTTCGTAGTTCAGCATTTGTTCCATGCCGGTCTCGCCGGTGGCAAACAAGGCGCTCAGTAGCCGCTCGCCTTCCACAAAAACGGGGAAATGTGGGTGAATCAAAGCAGCTCTCATGCCAGCCATCCATCCGCCAAAAACTATTTGCACGAACAGGACGGCAGCGATTGTCCAGCCTGCTTTTTTTAGGTTAAAAAATTGATGGTCAGTCGTTTCTGGTTGTTTTGATTTCAGCCAAGTCCAAAAAAGGTAGCCGAAAAGTGCGGCAGCAATTCCCAAATGAACGATGAGTTTGTAGGCGCTGACCCAGGTGCGCTGGTCGTTGTTCAAGCCGCTCGCCACCATTATCCAGCCGAAAACCGCAGCCAGCGCCGCCAGACCAATCACCACGCCGAGCCGCCGGAGCAACCAGCCGGGAAGCCATTTTTTCCACAAAAACCAAAGGAAGGGAAACAGGAAAACGAAGCCCATCAGCCTCGCCCAAAGCCGGTGGGCGTACTCCCAGAAGTAGATGAACTTGAACTCGCTGAGGCTCATGTCCGCATGAAGCGACTCAAATTGCTTGCGGGCGGCGGACTTGTATTTTTCAAAAGCCACCTGCCACTCCGCTTCGTTCATCGGAGGAATCGTGCCTTGAATGACTGCCCACTCGGTGATGGAAAGCCCAGAATCGGTCAGCCTCGTCACGCCGCCAATGACGACTTGAAAAAAGACCATGACGACGCCTGCGAGCAGCCAAACTTGCACCGGCTTTTTTATCGCTGAAATATTGCTGGTCATTGTTTCATGCCGAAAGGTGAGGCTGCATGCAGGTAT
>CAZHLB010000053.1:15315-16619 GCA_964533005.1 uncultured Saprospiraceae bacterium | reverse complement strand
CGAGCCTTCGTAGCCCCAGCGCTCGTCCGTCTGCTCCCACGACGACCGGCTTGGTGAGGCCGACTGCCCCAAAACCCGTTAGTGAAAACCCCCAACCCCTTGGGGGGGTTTAAAATGCGGCCCCCCTATGGGTTTTGGGGCGGCACGGTTTCACCCAAATCCTGCAAAGGCAAGGCAGCGGCTTGGATATTTTTAGGCAATACCTACTTTCGCATCGCTACACATACATTCAAAACAGTTTCCAGCCATGGCAAAAGTCACTGCAACCAGCACGAAAGACAACATTTTGCAAGCCTACAACGATCTTGCCGACCAACTCAAAGAGGAACACAAGGAAAACACTGCCCTTCGGCAGGAACTTGAAAAGAAGCAGCGATTGCTCGAACAAGCCTCCACCGTCTCCCAATCGGGCGCAGCGATGAGCGTCCAGCAGCTTCGCCAATCGCTCAACAAACAATTGGAAGAACTTGAAAACGGCTTGGCGCAGGAGCAACGCAAATTTGAGATGCTCCGGGAAGCTGCCTCCACCCAGCAGGCAATGCTGGACGACCTCTACAAAATCAAGGCGGAAGCCGAAAGCCTCGAAGCCCTCGTCCTCGCCAACCGCCAGGCAAAAGAACGCCTCGAGCGAGAAATGGAAGCCCGCCGCCAGCAACTCGAAGATGAAATCAAGGAGGTGAAAATGAAGTGGGAACGGGAGCGGGAAGACTACGACTACACCTTGAAACTCAAGCGCCGCAACGAGCAAGACGCCTACAACGAGCAAAAAAACAAGCTGGAAAAAGACTTGCAGGAACGCAAAGCCGCTTTTGAAAAGAGCATTTCCGACCGGGAACGTGCCGTCGCCGAGCAAGAAGACGAACTAAAACGCCTGCGCCAGGAAGCCGCCGGCTTCGACGACCGGCTGCAAAAAGCAGTGCAGGCAGCCGAAAAAGCAGTCGCCGAGCGCCTCACCCGTGAGTTCGACTACAAGCAAAAATTGGAAATCAAAGACCTGGAAGCCGAGTTGAAATTGCGGGAGCAAATGATTCAAAGCCTCCAAAACAAGGTGAAAGAGCAGCAAGAAATGCTCTCCGCCATGTCCGTCAAAACCGACAGCGCCAGCCAGCAAGTGAAGGACATTGCGCTCAAAGCCATTGAAAAATCAGGCGTCGTGCCCTTCCAAATGGAGCGCAGACGGGAAGACAAAAATTCTGATTAAAGCACCATTCCTTTAGTTTTCATCAGGTTTAGGTTCGAGGGGCGGGGGGGGTTTTTTGAGCGCCGGAGAGGAAAAAAAAAAAGGGGGGGGGGATAACCCCCCC
>CAZHLB010000053.1:0-15305 GCA_964533005.1 uncultured Saprospiraceae bacterium | reverse complement strand
CCCCGGTGTTTTGTTCCGCGGGGGGGGGTTTTCACCCCCCGCTTCCCACACAAAAAACGGGGGGGTTAAAAAACCCCCGCCGCTCGAACCTAAACCTGATGAAACCTGAAGGAAATAGGTGCTAAGTCATTCATTTTCAATCATCAAAATCATGCAACAACAAACGAGACGAGCTTTCATCAAACACTCCGGCATCGCACTGAGTGCAGGCATGTTGGGCATTTACGCTTGCAACGGCGGCGGGCAAACTTCGACCGGCGACGCCGCTGCGCAAGACTCCCTCGCAGCCGCCCAGGCTGCTGCGACGAAGCCGCTTTTCTTTAAAATCTCCCTCGCCCAATGGTCGCTACACAAGACCATTAATGACAAAAAACTCGACAACCTCGATTTCGCAAGCACTGCCAAAAACAAGTTTAGCATCGAAGGCATCGAGTACGTCAACCAGTTTTTCATGGACAAGGCAAAAGACGCCGCCTACCTCGCCGAGATGAACAAACGTGCTGCCGACAACGGCGTGACGCAGTTGCTCATCATGATTGACGGCGAAGGCGGCTTGGCGGAGACCGACAAAAAATTGCTCAACGAAGCCATCGAAAAGCATCACAAGTGGGTGGATGCCGCCAAAACATTGGGCTGCCACAGCATCCGGGTCAATGCGTTCAGCAGCAATCCGAAAGCGGAAGAAGCTGCCAAAGCTGCCGTCGAAGGCTTGAGCAAATTGGGCGAATACGGCAAGCAGGCGGGAATAAACGTCATCGTTGAAAATCATGGCGGCTTCTCGTCCAACGGCGCATGGCTCGCCGGGGTGATGAAGCAAATCAACATGCCCAACGTCGGCACCCTGCCTGATTTTGGGAACTTCTGTATCCGCAGGGACGGTGGTCACCCGTGGGAAGGCAAGTGCGTCGAGGAGTACGACCGCTACCTGGGAATTGGCGAAATGATGCCGTTTGCCAAAGGCGTGAGTGCCAAATCCAATGATTTCGATGCCCAGGGAAATTGTGTCGAAACCGACTACCGCAAGATGCTCAAAGTGGTCAAAGACGCAGGCTACGTGGGCTTCATCGGCATCGAGTACGAGGGCGAAAAACATTCGGAAGAAGAAGGCATCCGGCTGACCAAGGCGCTGCTGGAAAAAGTCGGCGCTGAACTTAGCTGAGGACAAAAGCTGACAGGTGGAAAACGGGTTTAGGAGAGACAAAAAATTTCATTTTTTGTCTCTCCTAAACCCGTTTTCCACCTGTCAGCTTTGCGCCCGAATCTGAAATTTCCCACCCTGCCTCGAAAATCAACCACCTTTCGATTTCCCTTCCTGACTTTCGCCGAATGGACTTGACGACCCGGCTTCGCATTGACGACAAAGCTGCGCTGAACGCACTGTTCCAAGCGCACTACGCAGAAGTATGCGCTGCCATCCACCGCCTGGTGGGGGAACGGGGCGTCACGGAAGACCTCGCCCAGCAAGTCTTCATTCGCTTTTGGGAAAAGCGCAACCAACTCAATATCACAACTTCCGCAGGCGCTTATCTGCACCGCATGGCAATCAACGAAGCCCTCGCCTGGTTGCGCAGCCGCAAAAATCAACAGGCGGAAGAAATCACCGTCGCCACGCCTTTTCCGCTGCAATCGGATGGCGAGGAGGTTTTGCTGCAATCGGAATTGCAGGAGCAAATCCACCAGGCTATCGAAACCTTGCCGCCCCGCTGCCGGGCGGTTTTTCAACTCAGCCGATTTGAGGAAATGAGTTACCAGGAAATCGCTGACCAGATGGAAATCTCAATTAAAACGGTGGAGCATCAGATGGGCAAGGCATTGCGGGTGCTGCGAGAGCGCTTGAAAAGTTATTTGTGATGTCTTGATTTTGACGGCTTTCCAATCAACAAATCTTTACCTCGACAAATCATCAGTTTGATACTTTTGGCTTGTATCCGTAACAACCTCCCCAGTAGGCACAATTAACTATTCAGCCAATTAACCATCCTTCCCGTGAGCATTTCTTTCACCTCTAAAATTTTATCGAATGAAAATCCTCGTCCGGTTTCCTGTTTTCATCCTTGCCTTTCTGATTTTTTCCTCCGCTGCTTTTGCCCAGGCGTTCATTTCCACGAAAATTGAAGATGACACGCTGGCAAAATTGAAGGTCGTTGGCTTGCCAGTCCTGCCGCCGCCACTTGCGGGCGACCCCGTTTCGCCGCACTACAAATACCTCTGGGTCTTTGGCGATGGCACTTTCATCAACGCCACCCGGTCGGACACGGCGCAGCATTGGTTCGACGGCGCTCCCGCCGACAAACGTTACCACTCGACCGGGCAGATTGACATGGCAGTTTATGCCACCGATGCCTATTCCGGCGGCACCCGCCCGCCCAAATCCACCGCTCCTCCTCCTTCGGTGGATAAAAAACTGACGGCAGTCACCGACATCACATTGGGTACCACCACTCCGGTTAATCCTTTCCGAATAAGTACGGGCAACATCAAAGTCCAACTCAACCAAGCCATCCGACCGGAAGACACGACCGTAGCGATAATTTCCATTCGCAATCCTTTCTCTTTTCCCCTGCCCGACGGCAAGGTTTTCTTGTTTTTCAACAGCTCGCTGAAACGCACCCCTATCACGGTTTCCTCCAAAAACCAGGTGAAAGTCGCCTCCTCGCCTGCGCCGCCGCCGCCTGCCTTCGGCAATTTCAGGTACAACAAGTCCATGATTTTTTACAACACCATGCCGCTCCAGGCAGGGAAACCCACGGCGCCCATCCCGTTGGCGCAAGTGCTTGACAATTACAAGGATATGGTGATGATTACCTATCCGGCACTGGCGCCTGGCGAGCAACGAAACTTGTTTTACGAGTTCAAAAACGACTCGTTGATGTGGAATTTCATCTCGGGAACCGAGATTGCCGAGGTCAATTTCCTGGCGCTTCACGCCCTGACCTACTTCCCGACAGACGCCAATTTCCCGGTGGACTCGGTGCAGTTCATCAGTGACGATTTCACCACCAAGGCTGGCTTGAATGCCTTGCTCACCGGTTATCTTTTCAACCAAAACCCAACCGACAACTCGGTCACCATCACCCCCAACCCGGTCGGACAAGGCTTGACCAACAGTATCATCGGCTACTCGGTGGCAACTTCCAGCATCGTCAAAGAACATGACCCCAACCACCTGACCCTCTACGGTTGCGAGTGCCCCGGCTCCTCGAAGCGAAAACTCTACGGCGTGGTGGACTTCACCAACGACGGCGGCGCTTCCGTGACAAAAACCACGGTGACGATGGAACTGCCGCCGCAACTCGACCCATCTTCCTTGCAACTCGTTGACCACAAACCGAATACGGACAGTTCGGTAGAAAAAATCGAACAGTCGGTCGTCGGCAACAAAGTCACCTGGACGCTGCCCGCCTTCCTCAACACGCCCCTCGAAGCGGGCTTCGGCGACAGTTCTACGCTCGGTTTCATCGTGTTTAGCATTGACTTGAACGAGGGTTTCGAACCTTCGCAAGTGGACTCGATGAGTGCTTGCGTCAACTTCAACGACGGCGAAGTTTTTTGCACACCCAGGGTCTCCGCCGTGCTGACCGACTCGTCCGACAAGCCCGCCCAGGTAGTCTTGCAATGCGAAAAATGCGAGAAAGGTGGCGGCTCGAGTGTGTGGATAATCTGTATCCTATTACTCCTGCTTATCATTTTAGTCTTAGCCGCTTTCCGGTTCTGGTTCTGGCGGAGGCGGCAATAAGTGATTGGTGATTGGTGACTGGAGATTGGTGATTGGGGCGTCCCAGTCGCCAGTCACCAGTCACCAATCACCAATCACCAAAAGCCGATATGATGCGCCCCTTTTTGCTCCTCCTTCCGCTTCTGATTTCCACCTTTTTAGCTGCCAACCCCGACTCGCTTGAAGCCGTCCGTCTGGCAGCCCTTGCCGAAAAAAGCATTCCTTCCCAGCCCGATAGCGCCATTTTTTACCTCCAAAAAAGTCTGGCTAAATGGCATCAAACTGACAACCTGACTCAATGGATTAAAACTTGCAAACGCATTGCCGTGACTTTCGACGAACAAGGCTTGGCGGCGCCAGCATTAGAAATTTACTCCCTGGCGGCGCAAAAAAACTTGCCTCGCCAGCCTACCGCCATTTCCGAATGGGAAGCCCTCGCCTGGCACTACGTCAATTGGGGTTACACTTTGAAATACTCGCTTTCCAGATACGTGGATGCCAAGGAAGTTTATGAAAAGGCGCAATCCCTTTTTGAAACCAGGTTGCCAGAAACCGACCCGGTGATGATTGCTGACTTTGTTTATAGGGAATTGGGCAACATTTATACAAGGTTTGGCGACTTCGAAGCATCTCAGGTATTGTTTGACAAGATGAAAACCATCGGCTTGCAGGCAAAAAACTACCCGCTTGCGGCGGAAGCCTGCATGGAGTCGGGCATCGTTTTTTATCATGCCCAGAACTTAGATGCCGCTATTAAATCCTACCGGGAAGGATTGAATTTGCCCCAACTCAGCCTGGTTGCCAAAAGTCTTTTGCACGTGAACATGGCAAAGGCTTGCAACGCACTTGGCGATGAAACTTGTGCTTTAAGTTCTTTGAACCAAGCACTTACATCTCTGGAAATAGTTGTAAAAGAAGATTTAAGCCCCCAGGGTAAAAACTGGCTATCGCTGGTTCATGCCAGGTTTGCCGAAGTTTATGAGCGACAAAAAAACTTGCCACGGGCGGAAGCCAGCCTGCAAAAATCCCTTGCCATTTTGAGAGAACTATATCCTGACACCCTTCGCCGAGAAATCGGCAAGCTGCATTTTGCGCTCGGTCAATTGTACCGGGAGTTTTCCCTGCCTGAAAAAGCCTTGAAACATTACCAATCTGCGCTGCAATGCGTACTGCCCGATTTCAAATCGGAGGATGTGCTGGCAAACCCTGCGGCGGATAAATTTTACGCTGAAAACACCATCATGGAAGCCCTTGGCGGCAAGGCGGCTGCTTTTGAAGCACTGTTCCGTCAACATCCCGACCGGCGGATTTACTTGAAAAAATCGCTCGAATGCCACGAGTTGCTTTTCGGTGCCGAGCAAGTTTACCGCCAGGTTCACCATTATGAATCGTCCCGCTTGGGCATCATCGAAGAGACCAGCCAGCGAGCTGAGTCTGCCATCCAAACTGCCTGGCAAACGCACCGGGCTTGGGGCGAAACGGCTTGGCTGGAAACTGCCTACCATTTTTCCGAAAAAAGCAAAAGCACCCTGCTCTACGAAGCCCTTCGCCACTCCGACGCCAGCAACATAGCGAACCTGCCGCAGCCTTTGTTGGAGCGGGAACATGAGTTGAATGAGACCTTGACGGAACTGGAAAAAACGCTTTTTCACGAAAAACAAAAAGGCGCTGTCGCCGCCAAAACCGGCGAGTTGGAAAGCCAGATTTTCAACCTGAACAAAGACCTGTCCGGCCTGCGCCATCAAATCGAAAAGGACTACCCTGAATTTTTCCGCCTGAAATACAAGCAAGACGCCATCTCCGTCAAAGAAACCCAGCGCCTGCTTCGCTCCGACCAAGCCCTCATCGAATACTTCGTCGGCGACAGCAACCTCTTCATTTTCCTGGTAAAAAAAGACGCCTTCACTGCCGAGCGACTGCCCAAAAATTTCCCGCTGGAGCAGTGGATCGCCGAGTTCCGGCAGGGCATCGAAGCCTTCCAGTTTTCTTCGAGCAACCGGGATAGTCTTTGCCAAACCTACACCGAGCTGGCGCAAAAACTCTATCAAAAATTGCTGCAACCACTTGAAAAACAGGGGCTTCCAAAAAATCTAATCATCGTTCCCGGCAGCGTTTTGGGCTTTTTGCCTTTCGATGCTTTGCTCACGGAAGCGCCTGCCGAGCCGTGCCGTTTCAGGTCGTATCCGTACCTCGTGCGGCGACACGCCATTTCGTACAACTACTCTTCGACGCTTTTTAAGGAACTCTCGGAAGGCAAGCGGCGGCAGGCGAGTGCAGGTTTCGCAGCCTTTGCGCCGCAATTTTCGGAGGGCAACGCCAGCGGATTTGGCGCTTTGCAATTCAACATTGCCAGTGTGGAAGCCATCCGGGAAATGGTCGGCGGGCAAACTTACCTGGGCGCAGCCGCCACCGGGCAGGCTTTTTTGGCGAATGCTGAAAAATTTCGCCTGCTCTACCTCGCCACCCACGCCAAAGCGAACACGGACGAAGGCGATTTTTCATTCATCGTTTTGGCAGGTGCGGACGGTGGCTTCGACACCCTTTTCGTGAAGGATATTTACAATTTGCCGCTCGCCGCCGACCTCGTTTTCCTCGGCGCTTGCGAGACCGGCAGCGGCAAAATGCACAACGGCGAAGGCATCATCAGCCTCGCCCGAAGCTTCTTGTACGCAGGCGCAAGGAGCATAGTGACGACGC
Source organism: uncultured Saprospiraceae bacterium (assembly GCA_964533005.1). Taxonomy (GTDB): domain Bacteria; phylum Bacteroidota; class Bacteroidia; order Chitinophagales; family Saprospiraceae; genus UBA6168. The sequence continues at coordinate 8,893 of CAZHLB010000053.1, read as the reverse complement.
TTTGGAGCATCAACGACGAGTCGAATAAAAACCTGACCATCAGCTTTTTCCGCCACCTGAACGGCGGCGAAAGGAAGGACGTGGCGCTGCAACTCGCCAAGCTGGAGCAGCTTGAAAATAGCCCGCATGACTTGTACGCCCACCCTGTTTTTTGGGCGGCGTACACGCCGATTGGCAACATGGAGCCAATAAAAAATGGATTTGCGTGGTGGTTGGTGGTGGCGGGAGTTGGCGTGGTGGGGCTTGCTTTTTTTGCCTTGCGCAGAAAATTTGAACTAGGATTTCCGGGAAAACGAAGGATGTTTAGGATTGAGACGCAGACGTCCCAATCCTAAACATCCTTCGTTTTCCCGGAAATCCTAGTTCATCATGGCGACAGCCGCTCGATTTTCCATTCGCCGCCTGCGGGTTTCGAGTACAAAAACCTATCGTGCAAGCGGCTCGGACGACCTTGCCAAAACTCGATGAGGCTTGGGCGGAGCAGGTAGCCGCCCCAATATTCAGGCACTGGCAACGTTTCCAACCCGGCAAATTTTCCCTCAGCGTTCTGTACTCGGACATCCAAAACAGCCCTGTTTTCCAGCACCGAGCTTTGCCGGGAAGCCCATGCGCCAATTTGACTACCGAGCGGGCGGCTTTGAAAATAAGCTTCGGAAACCTGCCTGTCTACCTTTTCCACCGTACCTTCGATGCAGACTTGCCGGTGCATTTCCCGCCAGAAAAAATTTAGAGCGGCGTTTGGGTTTGCGTCGAGTTGCTGCCCTTTTCTGCTTTCATAATTGGTGAAAAAAGTAAAGCCAGCAGGTGAGTAATCTTTCAGCAGGACAATACGGGCGGAAGGTTTACCGTCGGGCGCAGCAGTTGCCAAAGTCATAGCGTTGGGTTCCGCCACGTTTGCCAGCAAGGCATCCTGAAACCAACGGTCGAATTGCTGGATGGGGTCGGCACTCAAATCCTGAATGTCGAGAATGTCGGAGTCGTATTCTTGCCTGAGATGATGAATCATGGTCGGGAATTTTTGAAAAGCAAAGTAAATCCAGATAAGACAGATTTCAGCAGACAGGCGGGAATGCCAAAAGTGATTTTTCTCAGGCTCGAAAAGGCAGGCAAAGTGGCAGGCTTTTGCGACAGCTATGCCCTAAAATAAAAAAACCCTGCCAACAACTTGACAGGGACAAAACAAAAAACAAACACTATGAACAAACACTAATCTTTGGTCGGGCTGGGGAAGAAAGGGTGAAAAAAGTCCCCCGTTGATTCCGGGGGCTACATAAAAAACAAAAACTATGAACAAACACTCACCCTATATTTTCAAAAGTGCATCGGCTTTTACGACTGGCAGATGCGCTTGTTTCAAGTCAAATGAATTTAATTTTTAATTTTCCTCAACACCTCGCCGGAGAACTTTTTTCTACCGGCTTCGCCTCGTTGCTTGCATATTCTTTTTTCCACTTTGACAACCTTCGTGCCATTTTCGAAGAACACAAAATTTTTTTTTGAAATCGTTTTGAAAGTTTTCCCCTCGAATGACGCCACAAATGAAAACCTATCCGAAGCACCTTGCCGCCGCTAACTGATACTCCTTGTGACGTGTGAGTCAGCGTGTGATGAATTTTGATTTTAATAAAGAACGCCTTTGAAGTAAGACTGCCAACCAACTTTGGCAACCTGTTTTTCAGGCGAGTGTTATTTCTTGCCGGAGCGATGTTTCCGTTGCAAAGTTGCGCACGACAAGGAATTATTTTTGTCCTTGTCCACTGGTTCGAGGTTGCAGGGTTTCAAAAGTTTCAAGTTTCGGGTATCAGGTTTCAAATGTAAACTGCAATGTGAAACCTGAAACCATTTGGAACCATAGAATCTTGAGACCTCAAATTTTTTCACCTGAATAAAATTTATGTCATGAAGAAGTTTCTTGGTCTTCTCGTTTTGCTGGCAATTGCTGCCGGTTTCATTTTCATTCCAAAATTGACAAAAAAGAGTGCGGCTCCCGCTGTCGAAGCAACGCCCGTTTTGCTGAGAACAGCCGATGATGGGCTGAATGTGGGAGAAGTTGCGCCCGATTTCAAACTCAAAAACGTGGATGGTCGCATGATTTCCCTCGCCGACGTCAAGAATGCGGACGGTTCAGCACCGAAGGGTTTCATCGTGACTTTCACCTGCAACACTTGCCCGTACGCGGTGATGTACGAAGACCGCATCATTGACCTGCACAACAAATACGCTTCCAAGGGCTGGCACGTCGTGGCCATCCAACCCAACGACCCGGAATTGAAACCCGGCGATAGTTTTGAAGAAATGAAGGTGCGGGCGAAGGAAAAGAGTTTGCCTTATTTCTATCTATTCGATGACGGGCAAAAAGTCTATCCGCAATTCGGCGCAAGCCGCACCCCACACATCTATTTATTAGACAACACCCGCAAAGTCAGGTACATCGGCGCAATTGACAACAACCCGCAAGACGCCGAAGCCGCCACGGAACGCTACGTTGAAAATGCCATTGCCGCTATGGAGGCAGGCAAAGAGCCGAATCCGAATTTCACTAAAGCTATCGGATGCGGCATCAAAGCGAAATAAGCGTTTTTGACGGGTGGTGATTTTTCCGCAAAATCACCGCCCGTCATTCCGCCCTCATTGGCTTAGATTTGTAAAAAGGCTGACCAAGAAACCAAATTCCTTTCCACCCGCCTTGCCGTCTTGCCATTTTTGAGACCTTTGGTCTGTCCCTTCCAAGAACTAACCGAATCGTTCCATTCATAACCGTTCACAAAAAGCTTATCGTATGAAATTCAAGAACATCTACAAAGTAGCCGCTCTCATTGCGCTTTCCATTTTGTTCCAAAGCCGAAAAAATGGGCCCGGCGCAGTGCAAAATCTTCAGGTCACCGGCGCTCCCGGAAGCACCGGCAATGCCGGCACCTGCGCCAATACCGGTTGCCATGCAGGTGGCACTTTCAATCCGGTGCAATCCATGTCATTGTTCGAAGGTGCGAACTTGGTAGCTACATGGGAACCTGGTAAAACTTACAAACTGAAAATCGCCAACAGCCCGAACGCAGGCACTCCTGCCGCTTTTGGATTTCAGGCAGCCTCTTTGTCTGCTTCGAATGCGCAGGCAGGCGACTGGGGCGACCTCACCGGCACAGACTTTCACAAAGTGACACTCAGCAACAAAAAATACGTGGAACATAGCAAGCCGTTGGAAAATGGTGTGTTTGAAGTACCTTGGGTAGCGCCTGCTGCTGGAGCGGGTAAAATCACATTTTATGCCGCCAGCATTTCCGCCAACGGCAACGATGCCTCGACAGGCGACTCAGTGGCGAAAAACATGCTGGAAATTCAGGAAAAAGCAACCTCCAGCACCGCCAACCTCGACCGGCAATATGCCAACTTGAGGGTGTTGCCCAACCCGGTTGCCGAAAAGCTGAACCTGGAAATCACCAGTCGCAACGCCGGTAATTTTCAAGTCCGCCTGGCAGACCTGAGCGGCACTGTCGTGAAGCAACAACAGGTTGCCCTCCATGTAGGCGTCAACCATCAATCGCTTGACGTGGCGGAACTTGCCGCCGGTGTTTACATCGTGGAACTCTGCGGCGACGGTCACCTGGCAGCGACCCGGATGCTTAAGCATTGAGCATAAATTTTCTGTCAAAAAAGCCCTGCAAGCATTGTGCTTGCAGGGCTTTTTTGTTCAAACGCCGGAACTTTGCGGTGCGGCTGCTGTCCCTTATCGAGGCGACAACTTTTGCATGGTACTTGCGTTGTGACCAATGCACGAAAAAAAATTGACGAGATGCGATTTCTGATTTTCCTGTTTTTAGCCGTAATGCTTCCCATGAGCAGCGCCTTCGGGCAAGATGCCAAACTTGCACAACAATATTACCAGGACGGTGAATTTGAAAAAGCGGCGGTGCTGTACGAGAAGCTTTACCTCCAGCAAAACCGCAACGAATACTACTTCGACCGATACCTGGAATGCTTGCTTTCCATCGAAAATTATGAGGAAGTGGAGAATGTTTTGAAGCGGGAACTGCGAGACAATCCTAAAAACATTCGCCTGTACGTCAACTATGGCAACCTTTATGAACGTCAGTTCAAGGAAGCAGAAGCGGAGGAGATGTATCAAAAAGCCATCAAAAAGCTGCCTCCTGACCAGTTTGAAATCACCCGGTTAGCCAGTGCATTCACCAATTTGACAAAATATGACCTCGCCGTGCAGTGCTACGAAACAGGCGCTGCGCTTTTGAAAGACAAGCAAATTTTTGCCTACAACCTCGCCGAATTGTACCGCCGCAAAGGCGACATCGCCAAGATGATTGAAAATTACTTGAACAGTTTGGAGACCAATCCGGAACGTCTGAACACCATCAAAAGCCAATTCCAACGCTACCTGAGCACGGATGAAGATTATTCAGAACTACAGTCTCAACTCTACGCCAGGGTGCAGGACAGCCCCGACGCTTTCCATCACCTGGAATTATTGCAGTGGGTTTTCATTCAAAAAAAGGATTACAAAAATGCCTTCCGCCAGGCAAAGGCGCTCGACAAGCGCATGGGCGAGAACGGCGCCCGTATTTACCAGCTTGCCTCCACCGCTTTCATGGACAAAGACTACGACGCTGCCATCGCTGCTTACGATTTCATCGTGGCGGAGCAAGGTTTTTCCTCACCATTTTACTTGGATGCCAAACGGGAATCGCTGCGTGCGAGGCGCAACAAACTGGTCGAAGGCTTCAAATATACCGAGGCTGATTTGCGGGAAGTCGAAAAAGCCTACGAGACTTTTCTCGATGAATTCGGGCGGAACAAAACCACCGCCTCTATCGTGGCAGAGTTGGCAGACCTGGAAGCCTTCTACTTGAACGACTTGAACAAAGCGATTTCCCTGTTGAATGAAATGATAAGCTACCCTTCGATTGACCCACGCACCCAGGCAGAAGGCAAGTTGAGCCTAGGCGATTTTTACCTGATTCAAGGAGAGATTTGGGAAGCCACGTTGCTCTATTCGCAGGTGGACAAGGCGTTTGTAGAAGACCAACTGGGACATGAGGCACGCTTCCGCAACGCCAAACTTTCCTATTACAACGGCGATTTTCAATGGGCGCAGGCGCAATTCGACGTGCTCAAAGCCTCGACTTCCAAGCTGATTGCCAACGATGCCATTGACCTGTCGGTTTTTATCATGGACAACCTCGGTTTGGACACGACCGACCGTGCGCTTCAACTCTACGCCGACGCTGACTTGCTGACTTTTCAGAATCGTTTCCGCGAGGCATTTCAAAAATTGGACTCATTGCTGGCTTTGTTTCCCAAGCACTCGTTGGAAGATGACGTGCTTTATGCTCGTGCGAAAACTTATTCCAAGCAGCGGGACTTCACGAAAGCGGTTGAATTGTACCAGATGGTGATTGAAAAATACCCTGAAGAAATTCGAGCCGACAACTCCCTTTTCGAACTTGCCGAGCTTTACGAAACACACCTGAACGACCTGGAAAAAGCGAAGGCGCTTTACGAAAAGATTTTCATCGAATACTCCGGCAGCACCTATTCGGTAGAGGCGAGAAAACGCTTTCGAAAACTGCGGGGCGATAATCTTTGAAAAGGTAATTGGTGATTAGTTAAGTGGTGATTAGGTTAACCCCAATCACCAGTCACTAATCACCAATCACCTTTTTAGTTTTGCAGCACATTTTTAAAAACATAGTCCAATGAAATCCCTGGCATTTCTACTTTTTTCTGTTGCCCTGATGGGCTTGACCGCTTCCTTCTCCGACAAAGGCGAGGTGTCGCTCACCTGCAAAGTGAACGCTTGCGAGAAGGTGGACTCGATTTACCTGTTCGAATTCAACGGCGTCAATTTCAAAAAAATCAAGTCGGCTAAGACGGCGGATTGGCAAACCTATCAATTCAAGTTGCCTGCTACCAACCCTCGTTTTTATTACGTTGGTTTAGACCCGAACAAGCTCAAACCCGTGGTTTTGGGCACTGAGGAGAACGTTACTTTGAATGGCTCGTGCCAGAGTTTTGAAGGGGCATTGCTGCCAAATTCAGACTTGAACAAGCAATACGAAGGCGTGAAAAACTCGCTGAACCAGCACAAAAACGAGTTGGGCACTTTGCTGCGGGAAAACCAAGCGGCAGAGCAAACCGACAATGCTGAGGCGATGAATGCTGCCGCTCTGAAATTGCTGGCATTGGACAAAAAACGGCTGCGCCTGCTGGATTCTTTGAAACAGGTCAGCCCATACTTTGCAAAACTCGCCGCTTTGAACACATACCTTAGTTATATGCATCACGGCTCTGCCGACGAAACGGAGATGCAATATTTTGCGAAGAACTACTTCAAGCAGGTAGACTGGAAGGACGCCGACTACAACCACATGCCTTGGGTTTACGAAGCGGTAAAAACTTTTGCCCTCACCCTTGCTGGCGTGACCCTGCCGGATGCGGAAGTGAAAGGGGCAATTGACGGGCAACTAAGCCAAATTCCCGCCGACTCCCGCACCCACATGCTCGCATTGGGTGGCGTGATTGCTGGTTTGTCGCAAAAAAACAATCCCAACCTCGGCATCTACATCAGTCAATTCATAGCCAAATACAAAAAGACGCAGCCGGAGGCGACCGCCCAGTTGGAGCGGCAAATGCAAATGGCAGGCAGTTTCATCATTGGAGCGGAAGCACCCGACTTTTCGATGAACACGACCGAAGGCAAACCAATGAGTCTCAAAAGTTTGCGTGGAAAAGTGCTGCTTGTTGACTTTTGGGCAAGCTGGTGCGGGCCCTGCCGCAAGGAAAACCCGCAGGTCGTTTAATACTATCACAAATACCACGACAAAGGCTTCGATGTGCTTGGCGTCAGCCTCGACTCTGACAAGCAACGGTGGCTGGATGCCATTGCAAAAGATGGCTTGATTTGGAAACACGTTTCTGACCTGAAAGGCTGGCAGAACGAAGCGGCAAAACTTTACGGTGTCTCGTCAATTCCGCATACAGTACTGCTGGACAGGGAAGGGAAAATCATTGCTCGGAACCTGCGGGGCCCGCAATTGGATGCCAAACTGCGGGAGATTTTTGGGCAATAAACGCTTGAAACTTCACTGTTCATTTTGGATAAAAAAGGCTAAAAAAGCAGAGCGGCGTCGAGTTACTCGACGCCGCTCTGCTTTTTTAGTTAACACATGCGAGGCATCTCACCTTCAAGCATCGCCGTGTTTTCGAGCAAATTCACGCATGACGTCAACCAGAACCTGCACACTTTCCAACTCCAAAGCATTGTAAGTCGATGCCCGGAAGCCGCCGACCGAGCGGTGTCCTTTGAGACCCACAATCCCTGCGTCCTTGCACATTTCAAAAAATGGCGCTTCAAAATCAGGATTAGTTGGTAAGAAACAAATGTTCATCCAGGAACGGTCTTCAACTGAAACGGTGCCTTTGAAACAAGGATTGGTATCAATCTCAGTGTACAACAATGCCTGTTTTTGCCTGTTTCGCTCCTCCATTGGAATCAGCCCGCCAAGTGATTTTATCCAACGCAGGGTCAACATCATCACGTAAATTGGAAAGACAGGTGGCGTGTTGTGCATAGAACCGTCTTTGGCGTGGGTGCGATATTCCAACATGGTAGGCAAGGTTCGACCAGTCCTTCCAAGCAGGTCTTTCTTCACGATAACTAAAGTCACGCCTGCGGGTCCAATGTTTTTCTGCGCACCGGCATAAATCAACCCGAATTTATTGGCGTCGAAAGGGCGGCTGAACATATCCGAAGACATGTCGCAGACAATCGGGGTTTCCGTTTCGGGCCACCAATGATATTGTGAACCATAAATGGTGTTGTTGCTTGTCAAGTGCAGGTAAATGGCATCCTTTGGCACTTCATAATTTTTTGGAATGTAGGTGTAATTGCTCTCCTTCGACGAAGCAAGCACTTCGACCTGTCCAAAAGCTTTCGCTTCTTTCAACGCCTTTGATGCCCAAACGCCAGTGTCAATATATGCAGCTTTTTCATTTTCGCCAAGCAGGTTCATTGGAACCATGAAAAACTGGCTGCTTGCGCCGCCACCCAAAAACAGCACGGCAAAAGAATCGTCGAAGCCGCCAATTTCCCGAATGAGCGCTTCGGTTTCAGCCATGACTGCTTCAAAGTCTTTCGTCCGGTGAGAAATTTCAAGAATGGATAGCCCCATACCATTAAAATCAAGTACTGCCAAAGCGGCTTCTTGCATCACCTTTTGTGGAAGGATGGCGGGACCTGCGCTGAAATTGTGTTTTTTCATTGTGATTTTTTATTCGTTAGAAATCGGGTTTTCAAGAGGAGGGCAAAAGTAGAGTTTTCAAGCAATCGGAAAGGAAGCCTAAGTGAGGCAAAGTAGAGTTTGAAAAAAATTTGCCTTGCCAAAAACTCTTTTCGAGCTGATGATGTCTTTTCACCTCGGTTCAGCAAAGGCATTGAACCGAACCGAAATTTCCTTGCCTGGAATGCTTTAAAGAAATTTTTTCTCAAAAAGGCTTGGAAAAGGAGATGACGGTTTTACATTTGCGCCCGCTTTTGAAAAAACGATTTCAGAGCAGTCAATTTTGAGCAAAGGTGAAGGGTGAAAAACTGGTAAAAATCACTTCAAGATTTTTTAAAAAATAATTGAAGTACGGGTTTGAAAAATTCCGCCGGATTTTACCTTTGCCGTCCGCCGCAAAAATGGCGGTCTTGAAAAGTCAACATGCCTTCTTTTGAAGGTAAAAATATCGGAGCGTTTTCCTCGCTACTTACAGTTGTAGTTAAGAAACGCTTCCGCAAAAGTTCATTGACACGGATGGAGGAAAGAGGTAAGGAAGAAGAAGAGAGGGAGAAAGAAGTGAAGGATACCGACGTTATAAATTCTCTTTGAGAGTTTAGGAACAA
>CAZHLB010000052.1:2452-16689 GCA_964533005.1 uncultured Saprospiraceae bacterium | reverse complement strand
GGCACCACACCCCCCCGCCGCTCGAAATGAAGGGCTTGACGCAAGTGCTGGACAGGGATTGTTCTCACTCACGGACAATGGGTTTCACCTCGAAAACCTTTGGTTTCGTTACAACCCGCTCGGCGAGTTTGTCCTGAAAAACATCAACCTCGACATCCCGGCGGGAAAAATCACCGCCATCGTCGGCACGAGCGGCAGCGGCAAAACGACCCTGGTAAAATTGCTGCTCGGATTTTACGACCCGGAACGTGGCAGCATCCGCCTCGGAAACACGCCGTTGAACCGTTTCGACCCAGCAATCTGGCGCTCTCGCTGCGGCGCAGTGATGCAAGACGGCTTCATTTTTTCAGACACCATCGCCAGCAATATCGCCGAAAGCGACCCGAATGGCGTGGACAAAAACCGCCTGATTAATGCCGTCTATGCCGCTCACGCACAAGACTTTATCAACAAATTGCCGCTCGGCTACAACACCAAAGTCGGCGCCCAAGGCAACGGTTTGAGCCAGGGTCAGCGCCAGCGATTGCTCATCGCCAGGGCAATTTACAAGCAACCGGACTTCCTCTTTTTTGACGAAGCGACCAACGCCCTCGACGCTCACAACGAGAAAATCATCCTGGAAAACCTGAACCGTTTTTTTGAAGGCAGAACGGTAGTCGTGGTGGCGCACCGCCTGAGCACGGTGAAAAATGCCGACCAAATCGTGGTGCTGGAACAAGGTGAGGTGGTGGAACGAGGGACGCACGAGGAGTTGGCGGCGAGGCGAGGGGCGTATTTCAGGTTGGTGAAGGAGCAACTTGAACTTGGTGCATAAAGAACTTGGAAACTCAAAGCCTGCGTTGTTACTTTTGGACTGATAAAATCAAAAGACATGAGCACTAAACTCACATTGGAAATAGATAGCAACCTCCTCGAGCGCTCAAAAGTCATTGCTCAACAATACGGGATAAGCCTTTCAAAACTCATCGAGGACTACCTTCAGCATCTCGCCAAACGAGAAAACAAAGACCTCCGGGAATTGACGCCGCTCGTGAAAAGCCTTTATGGCATCGCTCCGCTGCCTCAAAATTTTGACCCTGAAGAGGCATATTTTGATTTTTTACTGGAAAAACATAGTCCGAAAAATGCCTCCTAAAGTTTTCGTTGATACCAACATAATTGTTGACTACCTCACCAATCGGCAGCCATTCGCCGTTCACGCAGCCCGGCTTTTCAACAAAGCCGATTTGGGTGAAATCGAAGCTTACGTGCCTGCGAGCGTTTTTCCTTTCTTGTTTTACCTGTTAGCCAAGCTGTTGCCAACCAAAGTGGATGCCTGGAACGCAGTCGCCAAATTCAGGTTGTTGGTCAAGCCGTTGCCAGTCAATGAGCGAATTGTTGACCTTGCTTTGACTTCCAATTTCAAGGATTTGGAAGACGCTTTTCAATACCAGGTCGCCAGCGAAAATGGCATACAATATTTTTTAACCAGAAACCAGAAAGACTTCAAGACCGCTGCAATCCCTGTCTTGACCGCCGAAGAATTTCTAAAACTGATTCCTTGATGCCTCCCGTCCAATCTCCCAATGACATCCGGCTGAACGAGCAAAATGAACTCGAAGCCATCATCGGCAACCCGCCCGGCTGGACGCTGCGCTGGGGCTTGCTCGTGCTGCTGCTCGGCTTGGCTTTGCTTGCTGTTATCGCTTGGTTTGTCAGCTATCCCGACGTGGTTCAGGCACGTGCCGTGCTGACCACCGAGCGCCCGCCAATTCGTTTAGCCGCCAATCAGAGCGCCAAAATCAGCCAGCTTTTGGTGAAAAACGGGCAGGCAGTCGAGGCTGGCGAAATGCTCGCCGTGCTTGAAAACCCTGCCAGTTGGGTGGACGTGGAGCAATTGGATAGTTTCGTTGACAGCTTGAACAGAGCAGCCAACAACGATTGGCTAACTGTCAACCCGCCGGAAAACTTGCAACTCGGCAGCTTGCAAGCGACTTTCTCCGCCTTCTCTCAAAGCCTAAAAGACCTGCAGTTTTTCCTGAAACAAGACCTGAACTTCCTGAAAATCAGCAACCTGCAACGCCAGATGTCAGAAATCCAAACCTTGAACCGCTCGCTGAAAAAGCAAGTCGGCACTCTCGCCCAGGAGGTGAACATTGCACGGCAAAAAGTGGAAAGAGAACGCCCCTTCGCCGACGGGCAAACCATCACCCGGCTCGAATTCGAGGAAACCCAAGCTCACCTGCTACGCCTCGAACGCCAACTCGAAGCCCTCGCCTCCGACACCTTGCAAAACCGCCTGCGCCTGCGCCAAATGGAAGGACAAATCCTTGATTTGCAGCAAGTTCAATCAGACAACAACAACGAGCGGGAGCTTGCCTTCCGTAGCGATTTGCAGCGGCTGACGGCTGAAATTGACGCCTGGAAACAGACCTGGCTGCTCACCGCCCCCGTCGCCGGGGAAGTGGCATTGACGAGAGCTTGGAGCGAACAGCAATTCGTAAAAGCAGGCGAAGAAGTGCTGACCATTGTGCCGCAAGCAGGCGCCGGTCGCATCGTGGGCAAGGCATTGCTGACGAGCATCGGCAGCGGCAAAGTGAAAGTTGGAATGCCCGTTCACCTGCGCCTCGACGACTTTCCGTACACGGAATTTGGAACGCTGGATGGCAAAGTGGAGCGCATCGCCGCCGTTCCGGTGGCAGTCTCCCCTTCAGGGGCAGGGGGTGGCGGCGGGCAAGGCTACGAGGTGGAAATTTCAGTGCCTGAAAATCTGACGACGAGTCACGGAAAGACAGTTCCGTTTCGGCAGGAAATGCAAGGGACGGCGAGGATTGTCACGGAAAAAAGGAGCTTGTTGAAGCGAGTGATGGAGAAGATTTGGGCAGCGTTTGAGGAGTGAAATTCAGTCGGCGTCAGGGTTGATGCCTTCTTCTTCCAGGTATTTTGCCACGTTGAATTTGATGCCGTCGAAGAGTTCCACGTCTTCGTTCCAGTCTAAAATTTGCATAGGTTCATTCGATGAGGCGACCAAAACCAATTTGCTTTTTGAAAAAATCCAGACCACTTTTTCCGTGCCGAAAGCAATCAGGCGGCGCACTTTGCGCAAAACGAAATGTGAGAACAACTCCATCTCCGAACCAGGCAAAGCAGCGTTGATGTCCATTTCAATCACGATTTTGGGCGGAACGTCAGCGTACTTGTCGGTGATTTTATCAGGCGTCAAAATCTTCCGGTCAAAGACGACAATCGGCAAAGCCAGGATATTTCGAGTGTCAATTTCCAAACCTCCTTCTCCAATCCAAAGCCAGTAGGCAGCCTCGTCTATCTGCGGTCGGATGATTCCATGAATCCCATTCTTGACAATGACCCGAAAGAAATCGCCGAGCGAAAACTTGCCTTCTTCTTCCAATTTCATCATTTCCCGGTAGTCGCCGTAGTAAAATGAGATGCCGTCAATGATTTCCCGAATGAGGTAGTCTGGTATTTTCTCAGCCATTTGACTTACAGCCGAATCGTTTCCACCTGGAACACTCACCGAGATTGCATTTTCCATGAGTTGTATTTTTTGAAAGCCACCTTTCCGAAAGTTTGAAACTTTCGGAAAGGTTTTCCCTTCGTCAATTTCTAATTTCTCAAATTGCCAGAATGCACCGCTTCAGCCATCTCCAACACCAAATTCGGGTCACTTTCAATCGCATTCCCCACCACAATCACGTCCGCCCCCGCCCTCACATTTGCCAGCGCCTTCTCCGGCGTCCGAATCCCGCCACCGACGATGAGCGGGATGGAAATGGCATTGCTCACCGACTCAATCATGTCCTCGCTAATCGGCGTGGGTGCACCACTTCCAGCGTCCATGTAAATCAGCCGCAAGCCTAACATTTCGCCAGCCATTGCCGTGCAAATGGCGATGTCCTCCTTGTTTGCCGGGATGGGGCGGGTGTTCGACATGTACAAAACCGACGTCGGGCTGCCGCCGTCCACGAGCATGTAGCCGGTCGGCAAGATTTCGAGTGGGCTGAGTTTCAAGTAAGGCGCAGCGACGACGTGGCTGCCGATGAGCAGGTCGGCGTTCCTGCCGGAAATGAGCGAGAGAAAAAGGATGGCGTCAGCTTTCCAACTGAGTTGGAGGGAGTTGCCAGGAAACAAAATCATTGGGATGTGGCATCGCTCTTTGATGGCGAGCAGGCACTGGTCGAGCATGTTGTTGACGATGAGCGAGCCGCCGATGAAGAAGTAATCCACCTTCGCTTGCACGGCAAAATCAAGCACTTTGTCCATGTTACCCAGGCGCACTTTGTCGGGGTCAATGAGGACGGCGAATTTTTTTTCGCCCCGTGTTTTGGCTTCCTGCAAGCTGGCGTAGATGCCAGGTTGGCTATTTTTCAGGTGAGATGGCTGGTCGGTGAGCATGATGAGTGAGATTTGGTGCGGCAGCGAAGAAATGACATTTCTTGAAGAAATGTCATTTCTGCCGCCACTCGAAAATTAGCCAGCCAGCAACCACAGCATATTCGAGCGCCACGACACAAAGGTTTTCCCGGTAGGGCGAGTAGCTGTAATTGACGTAAGTCAGAAAAATCATTCCCGACCAAACGATTGGAAAGCGCCACCGGGTAAAAATGCAAAGCAGGACGGGCAGAGCGAGATACCAGGGATGCAGCGTCGTGGTGCAGGCGAGGTAAATACAAAAGGCGAAAAGGCAGGTTTCCGGCAAGCTCCACCTTTCCGAAAGTTTGAAACTTTCGGAAAGGTTGTTTTCCCCGGCAGCGAGCGCCGACCTTTCCGAAAGTTTGAAACTTTCGGAAAGGTTTCTCTCGAAAAAAGCCAACGCTAAAATCCCCAGCCCTGCCGCCACGCCCAGCGCAGGCGCAAGTGTGGCAATCACGTTGTAGCCTTTGATTTGAAATCCAACCCACCGCAAAACGTAGTAAATGCTGGCATTGAACTCTAATTTCTGAAAATACAAACCCAGGCTGCCGCTGAAATTTTTCAAAAACCAGGCACTCGCAAAAGGCAAAAACAAGGCGGCACTCACGGCGAAAACGACCAAAAAATAGCACAGGCTTCGCCGCCAGCCGAGGCGTTTTATTAAAAAAGGAAGGAACAGCAGGGTCAGTAACTTAGAGCAAACGGAAAGCGCAAAAGCAATTGCAGAGAGCACATCAGTTTTCCGTCCCGATAACAATCGGGATGAAGATTTCGGAAAACTGGCGAGCAGCCAAAACGCCAGTAACAAGAAAAAAATCATCGCCCCCTCGAAATGCAGGTTGCCCATGATTTCCAGCAAAATCAAGGGGTTCAGCGCATACCAAAGCACGTTTTTTTCTGGCAAGCCAAATCGCCGCAAGAGTTTGAGCGCCAAAAAAATCGTCCCCACTTCGCAGGCGAGCAGCCACAATTTCATGACGACAACCGCCCCTAAAACGTCGTTCGGAAACAGCCAGCAGGCGCTCGCAAATTGCGCTTGCGCCACCGGGGGATAGCTCGAAAAGGTGTTTTTCGAGCCAAAAGCCTCGAAAAGCGCCCGGTCAATTCCCGGCACATTCACTTGATTTTCAAGGTAAAACAGCGGCAAATGCTCGAACGGATTGTGCCCGTGAACGAGCAAGCGCCCGTCCCAGATGAAGCGGTAAACGTCATTGGACAAATTCGGAATGGAGAAAAGAAGGACGAGACGAAGGCAAATTGCAAGGGCTATCCAAAACCCTAAATTTTCAGTTTGGGCAAAAGCTGACAGGTGGAAAATGGCTTTTTTGAGAGAAAAAAATTTAATTTTTTTTCGCGCCAAAAAGCAATTCCCCCCTGTGAGCGTTTTGCGGCAAACCCGACAATACAAGCCCAAGAGTGGAACGTAGAGGCTGATGATTTTCCAGAATTCGTGCTGCCGCACGAAGTAGCCCAAGCCAATGGTTAAAATGACCATGCTTGAGGCGGCGAGCCAATGCCAAAAAGGTATTAATCGCTTCATTTTTTCCTCCATAACGCCTGCAATATCTCGTACCGCCGCCTCACCATGCGCCCGTTCCGCCAACTAATAAGCCAGCCCGACCGACCATCGAGGAAGCCTTTTTTCAAAAAATATGTCCTGAAAATACGGGCAACAGGCGAGAGCCATAGCTTGATGAAAGTGGCTTTTTTGCCTCGCTCAAATTGCTCCTTTGCCGAGAGGCGAGCGTATTTTTCGATGCGGCGCAGGTGGTCGTCACTGTCTTTGTATGAATAGTGGAGGAGCTTGCCGCTCAGCTTAACTTCCTGAAAATCAGGCGGAACAGCCAAGGTTTCATGAACAAAATCGCCTTGCCAGCGCACCTGCCGCCGGTCGAAAAGCCGCACTTTCCAGTCAGGATACCAGCCGGAGTGACGAATCCATTTCCCGCAAAAATTAGTCAGGCGGTCGAGTGCGTAAACTTTGCCGGGCTGCGGGTCGAGGTTTTTCAGCGAAAAAACAAGCTCGCCGGAAAGCCCCTCGTCGGCGTCAATCGAAAGAATCCAGTCATTTTTTGCGAGGGAATTGCCGAGGTTTTTGGTCTGCGAGAAGCCAAGCCAGGCTTGCGGGATGACGGTTGCGCCCAATTTTTGGCAGATTTCAACCGTGCCGTCGTCGCTGAAACTGTCGAGGACAAGCACCTCGTCAGCCACTTCGAGCAAAGGTTTGAGGCAGGCAGCGATGGTGTCGGCGACGTTGAAAGTGATGATGACGGCGGAGAATGGCATCAGGCAGCTTTGGCGAGCGGGGCTTCTTTTTTGGAAGGGGCGTTGACGGCGTCTTCCCAGGTGGGGGAGAGGATGTCTTCCACTTGTTTTCTGTCCATTTGGTAAATGATGGAGATGTTGTTGATGATGGTGTCCATGAGGTAGGGATAGTCGGTTGCTTTTTCAAATCGGGGGTGAGGAATGGTCATGTGAGCTTTTTCCGAAAACCTTGCTTGCATCCATTCGGGCGGTTCGAGTTGATAAAAACTCCCGGAGTCTCTTTTTAATGTCCAATCGTGGTCATAGAGAAATTGAAGAACGGTTTTGACTTTCGGTATTTTGAAATTCATGGCTTGTCAAATTTTAATAGAACAAGGTATCGAACTCCTGGAAAAAATTCAAATCAACGGCATTTTTCAAAGGGACTTCTATGCTTTGCCAATTTTTGTTTTCTGAAAAATCAAATCCCGGCGGTTGGTACCAGTAAAATACGCTTTCCAAATGAATGGATTTGTCCTTGGGATTTACTTTCAACCAATCTAATGGATTGTCAGGCATAACCATCAAAACCAATAGCATATTCAAAGCTTTCTGCCCTTGCCGCCGCAATTTTTTCCGGGCAATCAAATCATTAAAGTTCTTCCTTTTCAAATCGAATTTCAGAAATTTCCCCTCCACTGAGACCTGGCTTTCAGTCGTAGCTTTCAATTGAATATCAACCGGCTCGACAAAGGAATAAGTCCAACCATCGCCATTGAGTGCATAGCTGATTGTTTTTTCCAACCCCAAATCCACCCCATCGTCCAGGTTGAAATTGCGAATTTTAAAGCCCGCCCTCGATGCCATCAGGCAGAAAGCGTAGCGGCTAAGTTGTTCTTTGATGTTTTCGTCTCTCATTCGGTTCAAGTCGAGGGTGTTTGTTCTTCCCTTGCCGGTGGCGAAGGTGAATTTTTTCGGCAAAGAAGAGGCGGTGCAGAGGCGGTTTGTATTTTTCCGCCCACGAAAAAAACAGGGGTTTCAGAGGTTTCAGGGTTTCAAAGGTTTCAAGGTTTCAGGCGGTGAACTGCCTGAACCCTTGAAACCCTTGAAACCCTGAAACCTCTGAAACCTCGTGAAACCACCAGCAAAATGAAAAAAATCGCCATGCTAGGAACCGGCTTCATCGCCGATTTTTACATCTCCGCCCTGCACGGGCAACGCAGCAAAGACAGGGTCGTGATGGCATATTCCACCACGAAGGAACGTGCCGAACCCTTCGCCAAAAAACACGGCATCCCGCATTGGACAAACGACCTGGAACACGCCGTCAGCCACCCCGAAGTGGACATCGTCTGCATCGGCTTGCGCAACAACCAGCACCTCGAAGCCGCCGAAGCCGCCGCCAAAGCTGGCAAAGCCATCATGTGCACAAAACCGCTCGCCCGCACTGCCGACGAGGCTTGGAAAATGGTGCAAGCCGTTGAAAAGGCTGGCGTTTTCGCTGGCTACCTCGAAGATTTGGTGTACACGCCGAAGACTTTGAAAGCCGTCGACAGTGTGCGCAACGGCGCAATCGGCAGGGTGCTTTGGGCAAAATCGAGAGAAACGCACCCGGGGCCCCACTCGCCCTGGTTTTGGAACAAAGAACTGGCAGGCGGCGGGGCGCTGGTGGATTTGGGTTGCCACTGCATCGAAATTGCCCGCAATTTCATTGGCAAAAACGTCCGCCCCGTCGAGGTGATGTGCTGGGCGGACACGCAGGTGAAACCTATCGAAGCCGAAGACCACGCCATCGGTTTGGTGCGCTACGCAAATGGCAGCATCGGGCAGTTCGAGGTTTCGTGGACGTTTCGGGGCGGCATGGATTTGCGGGACGAGGTGATGGGCACGGACGGCACCATTTGGCTCAACCAATTCCTGCGCACCGGCTTCGAGATGTTCACCGCCCCCGGCAAGTCAGGTTACGTTGCCGAAAAAGCAGAGTCGGCAAGCGGCTGGCTCTTTCCCGTTGGCGACGAGACGAATGATTTGGGCTACAATCACATGTTCACCGACATGCTGAACAGCCTCGAAAACGGCAAGCAGCCGATGGAAACTTTCTACGACGGCTACGTGGTCAACGCCATCATGGATGCCGCCTACCGGAGCGCCAAGTCGAAAAAATGGGAACCCATTGAATTGAATGAGTGGCGAGGCTTGTCGGATGAGGAGGTGCAGGTGCAAAAAGAGGTGGAATTCGACGCCAATCACTGGCTGCTGAAGGAGGAGGTGATGCCGGACGGCTCGAAGAAATTGCTGCTGAAAGAAAAGGCGACCGGAAAAATGGTGCAAAGAGAGGTATGAGGTCGGTGGTATGAGGTATAAAAAAGCCCAGGTTGAGATTTCAACCTGGGCTTTCTCATTCCTCATCCCTCACCCCTCATCCCTAAAAAAAAGTAGCCCCATCCTGCCTTTGCAGGTGGGGCCATCCCAAAAACCAATTGTTAAAGGACATCTATACTTTGTGCCCGGCAAGCCTGCCGGGTTTGGAAACTTCAATTTTTGTCTTGCTGCAAGAGCAAGAGAATGCTTTAGAGAGAGGTATTTTTAGAGCGGGTTTTTTTAAAAAAACCGCTCTAAAAATAGCTCTCTCTGGAAGGTTCGTTCTACTTCTTATTCGACCTGTCAAACTTGTTTTTCCCGCCTGCGAAGTCGAACAGCAGGGTAATCTCGTGCGTCCCGCCGTTGTACTGCTGGATTTCCTGGAAGCTCACGTCGTAGCTGTAATAGAGTTTGAACACGTCAATATTTGTACCCAAAAGCAAGCCGACGATGTCGCCGGGGCCCGTGTGATAGGTCACGCCGGCGATGAGTTTGTCGTTGACGAAAGAGCCAATCAGGTTGAAGTCAATTTGGAAAGGTTTGCCCTTGATTCGGTGCGCCATGATGCTCGGTTGGAGCGTGAAATTGTAAGGCTCGATTTCAAACTCGTGCCCGAAGTTGATGGCGGCATATTTGAAGAAAGAACCTTCCGGGTCGCCCGACTCGATGTCGCCGATTTTCGCCACCACCAGGTTGGTGAAGGTCAAGCCGACGTAGGTGTTGTTTTTGAATTGGCTCCAGAATCCGAGCGAAGCGTCGAACACCCGGTTGCCTTCCACCGCACCGTTGATTATTTCATCACCAGCATCAATGTTGTCAGCTTCGAGGACGGAGTTTGCCAATTTCAGCGTGTGAAATTCCGTGTTGAAACCGGCGGCAAACTTGACGTTTTTGAAAGCATACCGGAAAGCGTAGTTCAACTGAAATCGCAGGTGGTTCATGTTACCCAGCGACTCTGACATGAGGCTTGCGCCAACGCCGAGCGTCTTCCCGATGGGCCCATTGTAGCCGATGTAGTACGACTTCGGCGCACCGGGAAAGCCCGTCCATTGGCTGCGGATATCCATCTGAATTTGATGGTTCTCGTTGAAACCAGCCACCGCCGGCGTCAGCAAAATCGGGCTGATGTAGTAGTGCGAAAAGACGGCTGATTGCTCCTGCGAAATCGCCATGCGGGAGAACACCAGCATGATTATGGAGAGTAGAAATAACTTTTTCATGTTCAAGGAATCGGTTTGGTAGGGATGAGGGATGAGGGATGAGGGATGAAATAGCATCCCTCATTCCTCATTCCTCATCCCTCTTATTTACGAAGGACAGTGACACTTCCCTTTTTCGTGAATTCTGTATTCACAACAGGGTCTTGGTAGGTGAAGACGAAGTAATACACGCCGTCGGGCACGTCTTCGCCACGCTGGTTCGTGCCTCGCCAGAGGTTGCCGTCGTTGTAGTTGTCCACTTGATAGACGAGCTGACCCCAGCGGTTGTAAAGTTCCAAGTGATTGTCGTTGTAGCGGGCGAGGCAGTTGATGAGGAATTCCTCGTTTCTGCCGTCGCCTTCGGGCGTGATGACGGAGCGAGGTTCGAGGCAATTCGTGCCGTCCAAAACTTCCGCCATTCCGTCCACCTGGCAGCCGTTGGCGTCGGTGACGATGAGGAAATAGTTGCCGGGAAGCAGGCTTTCAAGGATGCTGTCCTGGTCGGGGAAGTCTTTCCAAACGAAGTTGTAGGGCCACGTTCCGCCGGAGACAAATGCAGTGACTTCGCCATCGGGCCCGCCTTCGTCGTCGTCGGTTTCAAAATCCAAAGTCAGCGGTAGCGGGTCGGGAATGTAGGCGGTATCCACATCCGTACAGCCGTTGAAGTCAGTCACTGTCACTTTGTATTCGCCGCCATCGAGGAGAATGGCAGTTTTGCCAGTTTGGTGGAGCGGGTCACTCCAAAGGTAAGTGACCGGATTCGTGCCGCCTGTGTGGTTGGCAGTAGCCTGACCACTGTTGTTCCCAGGGCAGCCGTCGTATTTTCCTTCGGCATTCACCTCTAATTTAATCGGTTGACCAACATTTACTTGCAGGACAATTTCGCAGTCTGCCGCATCCGTCACGGTTACATCATACAGACCAGCCGTCAGGTTCTGAGCATTTTGCGTGGTAGCGCCATTGCTCCACAAGAAACTGTAAGGCGTCACCCCGCTTGAAGGCGTCGCTGTCGCTGCGCCGTTGTTATCGCCGAAGCAAGTGATTACGCTGGTTTGCTCCGCTTCGCCTGCCAAACTTGAAATCGAGCTAAGCGAAATGGTCTGCGTGATAGTCACGCCAAGCGCATCGGTGATGGTCACCGAGTAAGTTCCCACCGGGCGGTTTGCCAAAATCGAATCCACGCCAATGGTTTGGCCGGCAGCATTTTTCCAAACGTAGGTGTACGGCTCGTTCCCATTTTCCGGCTGCACGGAAATCGTTCCCGTTTCGCCGGGGCAACTTGGTTGCGTCACCTGCTGCTGCGCCTGCATCAAGCCGACGCAGAGGTTGGAAAACACCTGGGCGCAATCGTTGGCGTCCACGATGGTCACGTGGTAGCAGCCAGGGTCGAGGTTCGACGGATTCTGACCAGTAAAGCCGTTGCTCCACTGAAAGTCGTACGGAATCGTTCCGCCGCTCGGCGTGATTTCGATTTTGCCTTTAGCCGTGCTGGTTGCCGGGAAAATTTTGGGTGTTCCCAGGAGCATGGCAACAGCGGCAGGCACTGTCTCGGAGCCATTGACGGTTTGTTGGTCGGGCACCGTTGCGCCGTCTTTAACAGTAATTGTGTAATTGCCAGGTAAGAGACCGGTGAAAGTATGAGTTGCGGTGGGCTGGTCGTTGGCGGTCAATGTGCCGCTCGGGCCAGTGATACTGTAATCATAAGGAGCAATGCCCGCCACCTGGATGGTTAGCGTGCCATTTGCACCGCCAAAACATTTCGGAGCAGTGGAACTGGTGTCCACGATACCAAGTACGTTTGGCGTATGCTCCACCTCAAAAGTTTGCGTGAAAGTGCAGCCATTTTTGTCCGTCACCGTCACCGTGTAATCGCCGGGGCAGAGTTGGCTGACGTCTTGCGTGTCGTAACCATTGTTCCAGAGGTAGGTGAAAGGCGAGCCGTAGCCGCCTACCACCGCATTGATGTTCACCGCCCCGTTGCAATTGTTGACGGTGAAATTAGAGCCGAGCGTGTTTGCGCCGAGAAGTGAAATCCCGGTTGCAGGTTGCGTGATGGTGATGGTGACCGACTGCGATTGGTTGTCAACCGGGCTGGTGACGGTCACGGTGTAGTCGCCGGGGCAGAGGTTTTTCGGGTTCGTGCCGCTCAAACCGCCTGACCAGGCATAGTTCAGCGGAGCGATGCCGCCGGTCACGTTTAAAAGAATTTCGCCGTTACAAGCGCCGAAGCAAGCGTCCTTTTTCGTAGAACCCACTGCCAACGGCACTTTCACGAGTTGGCATTTTTGAGAGGTGCAACCGCTGGGGTCGCTCACGGTCACGCAGTAGTTGCCGCCGCAGAGGTTGTTGATGTTTTGCGAGTTGGCGGAGAAGCCGTTGGGGCCCGACCAGTTGTAAGTGTAGCCGCCAGGGTTGCCGCCGGTAACGGTCGTAGTGACCGCACCGTTGCAGCCATTGTTGGCGTCGCTGCCTTGCAAGTTGATGGCGATTTGCTGCGGCGCAGTCACCTGCTCTGAACCAAATTTCACGCAGCCGAAAGCATCCTTCGCTTCCCAGTTGTAGATGCCGGGAGCGAGGTTTCCGAAAGTATTCGTGTTGACGTAATTGTTATTGGGCGGCGGAAGGTTTGAAATCTTGTACATGTAGGGAGCCACGCCGCCGTTGGGCGTGATGACTATCGAGCCATTGGACTGGCCGAAGCATTTCGCAGCATTGGCATCCGCATCCGGTGTAAAAGCAGCAGGCGCTTGCGACACGTTGACCGGGTCGGAAACAACCTGGCAGCCGTTGCAATCGGTGACCGTCACCGTGTACGCTCCGGCAGCGATGCCGGTCAGGTTTTGGGTCGTGGCGTTGTTGCTCCAGATGTATTTGTAGCCGGTGCAACCTGCGCCGGAAGACGTGCCGCCGTTGACGTTCAGGTTAATCGCACCCGTGCTTTGCCCGAAGCAGGCAACGTTGGTCACCTGCGGATTGCCGACGATGGCGAGTGCTGCGTTGGGCTGCGTGATGGTGAAAGATTGCGTCTTGGTTTGCTGACCGCCGCAGCTTGTCACCGTCACCGAGTAAGTCCCGGCAGGCATTCCGCTCAGGTCTTGGGCAGTGCCGACGACCGTTCCGCCGCTGTTTTTCCAGGAATAAGTATAGGTGTTGTCGCCGCCGTTGGTCGAGATGTCAATCGAGCCGGTGCTGTTGCCGTGGCAAAGAACAGGGGTGGTAATCGGGCTG
This sequence comes from uncultured Saprospiraceae bacterium, assembly GCA_964533005.1. Lineage (GTDB taxonomy): Bacteria > Bacteroidota > Bacteroidia > Chitinophagales > Saprospiraceae > UBA6168. Next base: position 3,247 of record CAZHLB010000052.1, on the reverse strand, counting down.
ACGATGTTGATGGCGCCTGAGCAAGTGACGCCCGGCGCAACGAGCACCGAGCCGGTGACAAATGCCGGGGTCATATTTTGCCCGGCACCGTTGGTGATTTCCACCACTGTTGGAGTTCCATCGAAAGTAATATTGCTCGTCTGCCCGTTCGTGCCGATGACTTTAAAACATAGCTTGAAAATCACCGTGCCGTTTGGCAGGGTAATTCCCTCGGTCGTCGGGTCGAACCAAGAGAAGGTCAAAGTGCCGCTGTTTGCAGCATTTGTGCCGATGTTGGAAGGCGACATGCCAGCCAGGTTGATGGAATTGACCGTGTCGTAATCCAAAATCGCCGAGTTGAAATGGATGGATAACTGGGCGCTGGCAACGTCGTTGAAATTTTCGACGCTGATGTTCAGGCAGACCGTTTCGCCGACAGCGGCGGTATCTTTTTGAGCAATGAATTTCAATCCGCTTGGCGCCGGCGCATCGCAAATGGACACATCGCCGGCGATGCCTTGCCAGGGCACGGTTTGACCGTTGCCGTTGGTGACTTCGATGACCGTAGGCGAGTTGGTGAAGTTGAAAGCAGTGGTTGCGTTGCAATTATTTGCTCCGACGGCAGTAAAACACACCTGGTAAATCACCGTCCCGTCGGGCAAAGTGACGCCTTCTACATCTTGGTCGAACCAACTCAAAGTCAGGATGCCATTTGCCGTCTGCCCCGTGCCGAAATTGGATTGGGTCAAATGCACCAGGTTCAAGCCGGTGATGCTCTGGAATTGCAATTTCGACTCGTCCCACTCCATCGAATAT
>CAZHLB010000052.1:0-2442 GCA_964533005.1 uncultured Saprospiraceae bacterium | reverse complement strand
TTCACCGAAATTTCCACGCAAACCTGCTGCCCCGACAAAACGGTTTCGTCCGAGGCTATGATGGCAAAACCCACCACCGGCGGGTTGTTTCCGCCGCCGCCTCCACCTCCGCCGCTGCCGACCGTGACCACGCCATTGTCAGGCGTGAGGGTGACGGTTTGGCTGTTGCCGTCAACGACTTCGATGGGCGTTGGCGTGCCGCTAAAACTGAAAGGACTGGTAGCCCCATTCGAGCCGATGACCGTGAAGCAGACCTGGAAAATCACCGTCCCGTTGGCTACGGTGACGCCTTGCGCATTGTTGTCGAGCCAGGAAAGCGTCAGATTTCCGCTGCCCGCCTGCGTCGTGCCGAAGTTCGAGGCAGAGAGGTCTTGCAGGTTTAAGCCTTGAACACCAGTGTATTGCAACACTGAAGCATTGAAATTCATGCTGAATTGCATGCTCAGGATGTCGGTGAAGCCATTCACGCTCACGTCCACGCAGACGGTCGAACCGGGGTCTGCCGTCTCGTCGGAAGCGGTGATGGTCAAACCATTTCCGCCGCCGCCACCGCCGCCGCCGCCATTCACGGTAGCATTTTGCGGCGTCAAGCCAATGCTTTGACCACCGCCATTGATGACTTCGATGGGCGTTGGACTGCCTGTAAATGAGATGGTTGTACTGCTCGAACTGAGGCAGGTGAAAGTGATGCTGTACAACACCGAGTTGTTAGCAATCGAGACACCCGTCACGTCGGGGTCGAACCACGAAGTGGAGATTTTTCCCTGGCTCAGGGCGATTGACGTGCCGACGTTGGAAGCCGTGAACCCATTGAGCGGGTTGGGCGAAGGCACGTTGACCGAGCTAAATTGCAGCACGGAGGTGCTCCAATTTATCGAATACTGAAAGGAAAGGATGTTGGTGAAATTGCTGACGGCGATGTTGACGGTAACTGTTTGACCCGGCGTAGCGGTAATCGTCTGCGGGGAAACAGTGAAAGTGGGCTGGGCGACTAATTGTGCGGAAAACAAAAGTGCCAAGCCGACGACGAGGTGCGTAATCGGTCGTTTCATATGTTCGGAACTGGGATAATAATTTTTATAAAAAAGGATAATAGAAGGTATTTGAACTAGGATATACAGGATTTAAAAGGATGGAATTAGGATGGATATTTAGGATTTATAGGATTGAGAACGTAGTCCTATAAATCCTAAATATCCATCCTAATTCCATCCTTTTAAATCCTGTATATCCTAGTTCAAAAACTTTCTTGTCCTAATAGTAATCGGAAAAATCAAGGGCATTTTCTCAGCATTTTACCGCAGATTTTCTTTAAAATCAAGCAGTTGCAGCTTTAAAAACCCAAGTCGGTTTTATTGGACTATTAACTGCCGGGTTGCAGTCGCATTAGCTGTTTTGAGGGTGTAAAGGTAATTTCCGGTGCTTTGTAAAATATCCCGGTAAACTGGTATCGAATTCAAACCGGCGGCAAACTCGCCCGACTTTTCCAGCACTTTTTTACCGGATTGGTCAAGTATAGTCAGCGTTGCTGGTTCGGTTTTTTCCAATCTGAAATTGATATAGGTGACTACCGAAAATGGGTTTGGATTATTTTGAAAAAGCGTGAAATCAGTTGTTTGCGACTCCGTCGTGGCGCTCGTGCCGAGCAAGGTGATGGTTCCATTATCGCCCACCACCGGAACCGTATCATTCACGCCGGTCAATTCGATTTGAATCGGGTCGTTGGAAAGCATCAAGTCCGTGCTGGTGCCGGGGCCGCCGATGGCTTTGAACCAGATGGAGAAAATTTGCTCCATGTCCGGCACGGTCACGCCCGTGAGTTCATCATGCACCCAGGAAAAACGGAGCTTGCCGTCCTGCGTTTGCAGGGTGCCGAAGTTCAGGTCGGTTGACATATTGGGCAAGCCAAAATTGTCCACGCCGACGTATTGCAGCACCGACTTGTTCCAATTCAGCGAGAATTGAGCGCCGATGATTTGCTCGAAATCCTGCACCGACACGTCCACATGAACGTTGGCTTGCGGCTCAACACTCATGTCGGGGGTCTTGATGGTGACCTGTTGGGCGTTCAGCCCGGAGGCGATAAGAATCGCAAAGAGAAGGGAGTAAAAATTTGACTTTTTCATAATCGGCTTAAAAAGCAAGTTGCTTGCCAAAGGCGCTTGATGCGGTGAGCAACGATGTTGAATGGAAGATTTTTTCAAATTTCCATTTGCACCGGAACTCGACCTGATTAACAATTGGATGTTCACGGGTAACTGGAAGTCAAATGAAAAGGTGGTGCAACATCTATCATCTTGTAACCCGCCGTTTCAACGGCGGGGCTGCGGCGTCCCAAAAGTCTTTTTCCTGTCTCCAAGTCGCTTTTGTCATCCTGAAAGGAACTGTTCCGTCCAGTGTGTACCGTGTGAAAGTGACTTTTACACGGTGCACACTGGACGG
>CAZHLB010000051.1:0-16972 GCA_964533005.1 uncultured Saprospiraceae bacterium | reverse complement strand
CATCCCTACGGGCTACCGCCTCGACGTTGGAACGAGCAGTGGCGGTACTAATATTTTGAACAACTTCGACGCAGGCAACGTCACGACGTACGACCCGCCTGGCGACTTTCCAAACAACGCTTCGATTTACGTGAAAATCAAGCCGTACAATGCCGCAGGCAGCGCGAGCGGTTGCACGGAGGAAAGCTTCTCGACGCAGATTTGCATTCCCAACCTGGTTGTTGAAAACCAGATGATTCCCAGCGGCACGTATCAATCGCAAGGGGACATGACCTCCAACGTGGCGACCGTTGCGTGGAATGAGAACGTGGTTTTCAAATCGGATACGGGCATTTTGCTCGAATCCATTTTCACGGTGCAATTAGGCGCAACATTCGAAGCGGTCATCGAGGCTTGCCCGACCAGTTTCAACGTGGTCATTCCAGAAGAAAAGTAGTTGATTGGTGATTGGTGACTGGTGATTGGTGATTGGGGCGTCCCAATCACCAATCAACTTTATTTTTGCCCCGCCGTTGTCCTCCCGGCAACGGTTCGAGCCTGCCAAATTGCAGGCGGCAGTTGGGTAAAAAAATGAGCGACAAAAAGACAATCACCGGGTTTTCCAAACTCTCCAAGCGAGGCAAAATCAAATGGCTGGTAGAGAATTTTTTCAAAGACCCGGAGCACGTGATGCGGGAGCTGATGAGCTACTGGCATCACGACGAGGAAAAACAACGCCTGCTCGACGGCTTCAGCGAAAACACCATCAGCAATTTCATGCTGCCCTTCGGGGTGGCTCCAAATTTCTCCATCAATGGAAAAACCTACGCCGTGCCGATGGTCATCGAAGAAAGCTCGGTGGTAGCAGCAGCGGCAAGCTCGGCGAAATTTTGGCTGGAACGAGGCGGCTTCCAGGCGGAAGTTTTGGGCGTGAAAAAAGTCGGGCAGGTGCATTTCAACTGGAAAGGCGACGCCCGGAAACTGGACGCCATTTCTGAAGAATTAAAAACGTTGCTGCGCCAAGACGCTGCCAGCATCACCACCAAAATGGAAGAACGGGGGGGAGGCATTTTGGATATTGAATTAATCAACCTCACGCATCTCGAACCGACCTATTTCCAACTCAAGGCGACCTTCGACACCTGCGACAGCATGGGCGCCAACTTCATCAATTCCGTGCTCGAAGAATTTGCCAAAACCCTCGACCGCTTCCTCGCCACGCATTTCATTTTCAACGACGACGAACGGGACGTGACCATCCTCCTATCCATCCTCTCGAATTACACACCCGAATGCCTCGTTCGGGCGAGCGTAGAGTGCCCGGTGGCGGCGCTCGGCGAGTTTCCCGGCGGCATGTCTGCTGTGACTTTTGCCCAAAAATTTTGCGCCGCCGTGCGCATCGCCCATCTCGACCCGCATCGGGCGACCACGCACAACAAAGGCATTTTCAATGGAATAGACGCCGTGGTGATTGCCACCGGCAACGATTTTCGGGCGGTGGAAGCCTGCGGGCACACTTTCGCCGCCCGTTCCGGCAGATACCAGAGCCTCAGCCATGCCTCGGTCGAAGACGGCATTTTCCGTTTTTGGCTCGGAATCCCGCTGGCACTCGGCACGGTGGGCGGCTTGACTAAGCTGCATCCGATTGCCGGTTATTCGCTGGAAATGTTAGGCAATCCTTCGGCGAGGGAGTTGATGATGATTGTGGCGTCGGTAGGTTTGGCGCAAAATTTTGCCGCTTTGCGCTCGCTCGTGACGACCGGCATTCAGGCGGGGCACATGAAAATGCACCTGGCGAATATTTTGGCGCACTTTGGAGCGACGGAGGAGGAGGGGACGACGGCAAGGGTATATTTTGAGGATAAAACAGTGTCGTTCACCTCCGTCAGAGAATGGCTGGAAGCCAACCGGGAAAAAATGACGACCCTCTAATTCCTTGAAAATCATTGTAATCAGTGGCTTCAGTGTCAAAACAAATGAAAATCAGCGGCTTCACCATGGTGCGCAACGCCACCCAACTTTTTTACCCCATCCGGCAATCCATCCTTTCCATTTTGCCCATCGTGGATGAGTTCGTCGTGGCGCTCGGCAAGGGCGACCCAGGCGACCAAACCGAAGCGGAAATCCTCAGCATCAACTCGCCAAAAATCAAGCTCATTCACACGGTCTGGGACATCGAAGCCTACCCCAACGGCACTGAAAACGCCCACCAAACCGACCTTGCAAAAGCCTCTTGCTCAGGCGATTGGTTGTTTTACCTGCAAGCTGACGAGGTCGTTCACGAAAAATATTTGCCCGTCATTGAAGCCCGTTGCCGCCAGTTTTTGGACGACCCGGAGGTGGAAGGAATGCTGTTCGACTACGTCCATTTTTGGGGCGACTTCCAGCATTTTCAAGACGGGCACGGCTGGTACAAAAAGGAAATCCGCCTCGTCAGAAACCGCCCTGACATTCATTCCTGGGAGTCGGCGCAATCGTTCCGGCGCATCCCGGATTTCGACGGCAGGAATTACCGGCAGCAGCAGGGGACTTTCAAATTAAAGGTGGTGAAAGCCAACGCCAGCATTTTTCACTACGGCTGGGCACGCCCGCCTGCGATGATGTCGAGCAAAAAAAAGGCGCTCGACACCATCCACAAGGGCGAAAAAAGAGCCGCCGAACTGCACCAAAAAAAGCCGCCGGAATACGACTACGGACCCCTCGGCAAGGCAAAAATTTTCAAGAAAACACACCCCGTCGTGATGCAGGATTGGCTCGAAAAATTCAACTGGGCAGGGCAGTTGAATTTTTCAAAAAAAGACCGTAACCCGCTGAGAGATAAGCATAAACATGATTCCTGGAAATACCGTCTGCTCACCTTCATCGAGCAGCGGCTGCTGTTTGGAGGGGAGTTGGGCAGCTTCAAAAACTATGAGTTGTTGCGGGGAAAAAAGTACCGTTGAAAAATCATTCTTAGTCAAATGAATGTCTTGTAAAAATTCTGCATCAATTTTGCCTGGCAGCGTAACTTGCATGAAGTACTCACCGCCGCTTAAAAAACACAACCGAAAACTAACCCTCACCCTGAGCCGTTTTTCTTGAGAATAAACTACCCCGGTGTCATGAAACAGCTTTATTCGCTGACATTTTTTCTTGCCTGGTTTTCCCTCGCCGCTGCCCAGACTGCACCGGAGGCAGCCAGTGACAATATCATTCCCAACCCAAGTTTCGAAATGTACGCCTCACCGCCCATCGGCTGGTTTTACAAGGGCGAGCATTACTCGACCGTGATGAAATATTGGTCTTCGGCGACTAATGCCTCACCGGACGTGTTCGGGCCCCGTGTCCGGGTGCCTGCGCACTGGATGGAAAAAGGCTTCGGCAAGCAAATCCCCCGCACCGGGCATTCCATGTCTGGCGTTACAGTGTACGGCTGCGGGCAAGGCAAGCCACATTGCCGGGAATATATTCAAATACAAATGAGCGAGCCACTCGTCGCCGGGCAGGATTATTGGGCGGAAATGTGGGTCAGCCACCTACCGCAATCTTTGCGCACTAATAATATCGGCTTTTATTTTTCGGAAAATAAAATCGAAGAAATAACGGACGGGTTATTGGCTTTTAATTCCCAGGTAAAGGCGGATGAAATATTGGAAGGCAAAAACCACAAATGGCTGAAAGTATGCGGCAGATTTCGAGCAGAAACGGAAGCGGAATATTTAATTATCGGTAATTTTCTGCCCGATAGTTTGACCAAAACCAAGCCTGCCGACGAAGGCAGTTTACCATTTGGCTATTATTATATCGAAGATGTTTTGGTAAAAAAAGTGCCGCCCATATTGCCTATTCCCGTGCGGGAAGATGATTTATCCAAAATCAAATTGGAGGAGGGAAAGGTGGTCGCTTTGCGGGATATTTACTTTGAATTTGACAAGTGGGAATTGATGCCACGTTCCTTCGTCGAGCTAAAAAAACTGCTCAAACTTATGATGGACAACCCACACCTCGCCATCGAAATTTGTGGGCATACCGACAACTCCGGCGAAGATGATTACAACCAATCTTTGTCTGAAAAGCGAGCAAAATCAGTCGTGGATTACCTCAATACCAACGGCGTCCGGCAAGAGCGCACTCGCTTCAAAGGCTGCGGCAGCACCCAACCTGTCGCCACAAATAATACCGAAGCAGGCAGGCAGATGAACAGACGAGTCGAGTTTGTGATTTTGCAAAATGAGTAGGGGCGAGACCCTTGCGGTCGCCTTGGCAGGGACGTTTACGAAACTTTCAAAGTTTCGTAAACGTGGAGGGGCAAAGCCAGACAAGCCGCAGGTTTTTAATGCTTTCTAGAGAAAAAAGAGATCATTTCACCTGCCAGCATTTCCACGTTTACCTTTTCAAAAGGATGTTGCGTCGCCTCGAAAATATGCAGTTTGCCATTGGGCAAAGCGGCTGCCGTGCGTTCGGTTTCCGTTCGTGAAACCATTTGGTCGCTGACGCCGAGGCAAATGAGAGCGAGGTGGTGAATTTGTTGCAAAGCATCTTCGTTCAGCAAGTTTTGGTGACTCAGGTCGAGCATCATATCTGCTGTTTTCCTCAGCAAAATTGCCCAATCATTGGGAGCGTGGCGCTCTCTGAGCATGGCTGCGAAGGCGGGAATTTTCTCCTCCATTTTCGCCGGGTCGAGCATTTTAGTTTCCCTTGCGGTGGACTCAGGCGTCCAGTCAAATTTGGTGGCGAGGGTCATGATTTTTCCGACCCTGTTGGGAAAATTTAAAGCAAAATTCAGCGCCACATATCCGCCCATGCTGTAGCCGAATATGTTCGTTTGGTCAATTCTGTTTTCATTTAAAAATGCCAGCGTTTCTTCGGTAAAACGCTCGATGCTAAATTCCTTGGCAAAGGGCATTCCGCCATGTCCTGAAAAGTCGAAGGCATATATTTCAAAGTGATTTTTTAAGGCGTCAATGAGCTTTGCATATTGTGAGGCAGCGCCAAGAGCGCCGTGAAGAAGCAATAATTTTTGCATCGCAATAAAACCGGCAGAGAGGGCTATATTTTGAGGGATTTTTTTTCAAAAAACCTCTCAAAACATAGCTTCCTCTGCAAGATGATTTTTACCAAGCCAATAGATTTTCAATAGCCGCCGCCACCTTTTCAATGGAAGGAATCATCGCTTTTTCCAGCGTCTCATTGAGCGGCACGGCAGGCATATTTTCAGCACCAAGCGTCCGAACCGGGGCGTCGAGCGAGCGAAAACAATTTTCGGAAATGCGAGCGGCGAGGCTTTGCGCAAACGTACAATGCACCGGCTCCTCGGTGATGATGAGGCATTTGCCATGCCGTTTCGCCGCCTCGAACATCGCCTTTTCATCGAGTGGAAACAAGGTGCGTAAATCCAGCACTTCCACGCTACCGCCAAATTGTTTCGCTGCATTTAATGACCAATGGACGCCCATTCCATAAGTTATCACGGCGAGTGATTCGCCATTTTTTACCTTATTTACATCCGCATGAACGACCGTCCGGGCAATGCCAAATGGCAGGATATAATTTTCAGCAGGCATGATACACCTCGCCATTTCCGTGCCTCTGACTTTTGACCAATACAAACCTTTATGCTCGAATATCACGACTGGATTTGAGTCGTAATATGCAGCTTTTATCAAGCCTTTTAAATCTGCGCCATTGCTGGGATATGCGATTTTAATGCCTTTAATATTGGTCACCACCGACTCGACGCTAGAAGAATGATAGGGTCCTCCGCTACCATAAGCCCCAATTGGCACCCGGATAATGCAACTCACCGGGTATTTTCCATTCGATAAATAACACGAGCGGCTGACTTCGGTAAATAATTGATTTAAACCGGGCCAGATATAGTCTGCAAATTGAACTTCGACTATTGGTTTTAAACCAACCGCTGACATGCCTACCGTACTACCAATAATAAATGCCTCTTGAATCGGGGTATTAAAAACCCGGTCGTCGCCAAATTTCTCCGCCAGCGTCGCCGCCTCCCGGAAAACGCCGCCAAGCCGCCTGCCAACGTCTTGCCCGTAAAGCAGGCATTCCGGGTGCTTCGACATCAATTCTTCGATGGCAAACAAGGCGCAATCCACCATCACTTTTACCTCGCCATTGGCAGGTTCCCGGTCGCCGGATTCAACGGTGACAGGCGTTTCGGCAAAATCGTGCGTGTATAAATCTTCCGGGCGGGGGTCTTCGGCGAGGCGGGCTTTGGCAAAATCTTCCTCCACCTGGCGGCGGGATTCCGCTTCGATTTGTTGAAGTTCTTCCTCTGAAAAATCTTCTTCCAGTAATTTATTTCGGAAAAGCGGGTATGGGTCTCTGCTTTTTGCTTCCTCCAAATCATCCCGGTACCATTCTTTGCGAACGCCTGAAGTATGGTGATTTAACAACGGCACTTTTGCATGAACTAAAAACGGTCGCCGCTCCCGGCGCATAGTTTCAATCACCTCTTTCAGCACTAAATAACTTTCAAAAAAATCATTTCCCTCGATGCGCCGGGTTTCGATTCCATGAAAACCTTGGGCATATTCTGCGGCATCCTGCGCCCTGGTTTCACGAGCATTGGCGGAAATATCCCAGCCATTGTCCTGCACAAAATATAGAATTGGAAATTGTTTGAGCGCCGCCATTTGAAAGGCTTCGGCAACCTCCCCCTCGGTCACGGAAGCATCGCCGAGGGAGCAAACCACGATTGGTGATTGGTGATGGGTGACTGGTGATAGGGCAGCGGCGATGTTTAATTTTTCTTTGTATTGAATACCCATTGCAACGCCCGTTGTGGGGATGGCTTGCATGCCGGTAGCCGAGGATTGATGCGGGATTTTCGGCTTATCAATATCTTTCAAACTTGGGTGAGAATAATAGGAACGACCGCCGGAAAACGGGTCGTCCCGCTTTGCCATGAGTTGCAACATTAAATGATATGGCTTCATGCCAATGGCAAGCAAAAGCGAATCATCCCGGTAATATGGCGAGACCCAATCTTGCGGCTGAAGCAATATGCCGAGCGCAATTTGCACCGCCTCGTGCCCCCGGCTGGTGGCGTGGACGTATTTTTGGACGAACTTGAAATTTTCCTCGTACACGTCCGTCATGGATTTGGCAGTGGACATGAGTTGAAAAGAACGTTTTAATACGGCTTTGTCAATTGCTGTTTCAGTATGAGTCATAATTTGGTTGTGCAATATTGGTCAGTAAAAAATTATGCTTTATGCTTAAACGCTTCAATCGCCTCCCTCGTAAATTCCGACAAAACCAGCCGCCCGCTCACCCCCGCCCGCTCGTCCAGCAGCTTGTCCCAATGCTCTGTCCCTTGCCAAAAAACTTGCTTGAGATGCCGCATCGCCGCTGGGTTGGATTTCACCAAAATCTGCGTGAAATGCTGGATGTACGCATCCAACTGTTCCACCGTGTCGAACACCTCGTTGAACAAGCCTTTTTGTTTTGCCCAGGCAGCCGTTTGCCATTCGGTGGCATTGATGGAAAGGTGGCTAAAAGCTGACAAACCCACTTTTCGCTCCACTGCGGGGCCCACTACGAAGGGCCCAATTCCCACCGCCAATTCGCTCAATCGAACACTCGCCCACTGGCTCGCCATGCAATAATCCGTCGCCGCTGCCAGCCCGACGCCGCCGCCGACTGCTTTGCCTTGCACCCGCCCGATGACGAATTTGGGACAGGTGCGCATGGCATTTATCACATTGGCAAAGCCGAGGAAAAACTGCTTTCCCGTCTCGAAATCACGAATGGCGGCAAGCTCGTCGAAGCTCGCACCGGCGCAAAAAGTGCGCTCTCCGGCGCTGCACAGGACGACGACTTTGGCGGCTTCATCTTCACCGGCTTGGCGGATGGCTTGGGCAAGCTCGGCGAGGAGCCTGCCGGGGAGGGAATTTTGTGCTGGGTGGGAAAATTCGATGGTGGCGACCCCGTCCTTGATTTCAAGGGTCACGGAGCCTTGTTGCGTTTTATCCATGGTTGGGCAAAATCAATTTTCGGCAAAGGTAAAAGACCGATAAAACGCAGGGTGATTTTTAGTTCCAGCCAAAAGCTGACAGGTGGAAAACGGGTTTTTGAGAGAGAAAAAATGAAATTTTTTCTCTCTCAAAAACCCGTTTTCCACCTGTCAGCTTTAGACAAAAAAGCCCGCCCCAATTCCTCGGGACGGGCTATTTCTAAACGAGTTCAATCTTCTCGATTTCCCGCACCAATGCCTGAGGGTCGGTCTCCAGCAACTTCATCAGTTCGAAAACCTTGTCGCTGAAACCCGCCAGGGCAAAGACTTTTTCCTGCGGGAATTGCAGGCTGCCGTAGCCCTGCAAGTCGAAAGAATACAGGAACGGATTTGCGCCGGTTCGTGCCTTGTATTCCGAAAACTGCTGCGTCGGAGCGCCGCCGAACATCCAGCCTTGCATGTCCGAAAGGATGATGATGCGGTCGTAAGCACGTTTCGCCACCTTGAAAATCGCCTGGAAATTCGTGCCTGACGAGCGGGCATTTTTCACCAAAAATTCAGCAATCGTCATCACCGGGTTGTCCGGGTTTTGCGTCACGTAGCTGGCGTCGTCCGAAAAACGCATCAGGTCGGCGTTGTTCGATTTGTACAAAGCAGCGGCGAACAGCGAGCCGATTTGCAGTGGCGTGCCATCGCCCCGTTTGGTCGGCGTAGTCATCGAGCCGGAGTCGTCCAGCACGACGAGGGTGCGACCCGGAAAACTTGGCACGTTTGCCAGCGACAGGTCAATCGCACGGTTCAGCGCCTGCACCAACGGGCGTTTGTCGGCAACGCTCGTCGCTTGCACCGCATCCATCGCCGTCAGGAAACGGAATGGCAGCACCAACGAGCGTTCAATCAAACGCTTGTCCGTCAGCATGTTGCAAACGGCATCCAGCAAATCCGGCGCTTGTTCGGCGATGTTGCGCAGGTTGCGCAGCAAGGCGAAGTAGCCGATTTTCCGGTTGCGCACCAGTTCCGCCCAAGCCTCTGCTTTCAGTTCGGCTTTTTCTTCCTGGCTTTCCGCCGACTGACCGGCGGCGGTCAGTTTGGCTTCCCAAGTGCCCGTGTTGCGAAGCGTACCTTCGATAAGCTGGCGCAATGCCTCGGCGTTGCGCTCCACCGGCTGCGGGTGAACGAGGTTCACAATATCCACCAGTTTCACGCCTTTGCCTTCGCCTCGGTACTTCGCCAACTGGTAGCCGTCGAAGCGGTCGAAGGCTTTTGCGAAGCCTTTTCGCAGGGCATTCGGCAGCTTGTTGCCGTTGGCAGACATCAGGCAGGCAACGATTTCGGTCATGTCGTCCGGGCGGGCGACAATTTTTTCGTAGAAATTTTTCGCCCACGGCTGACCGCTCGCCTGCTTCGCCAATTCAGCAGCCAGCATGTGCGTGATGCTTCGCATGCCGTACACGGTGCGGGCGTAAATGGCTGCTTTTGCCGAGAAGGCAGGCTCGACTTGCGCCAGCAATGCCTTCAATTGCTCGAAGGACTGCTTGTCGCTGCGGTAAAACTGGTCTTGTGCGAACGAAGTCAGCAACTGCGAAGCCAACTGCATCTGCGGCGACTGCACGAAAGCCTGACCATTTATTTTTTATGAAGATGCTCCGAGAGAGTGACAGGTTATGTTTTTGACAGCAAAATCACGCCCAGTGACAATCCGACATAGCGGTATTTTTTGGTGAAAGAACCTTCCAATGTTTCCGTCTCGCCTATGATTTGATAATTGCCTTTCAGGACGGTTTTATTGGAATATTTGGCGAAGCATTTGGCAGAGAGAAGCAATCTTTTTCCGATTTGATAGCTTGCGTTTAGAGATAATTCAGGAGCTAAAAATATTTTGCCGTCTAAGTTGTAATCTGTATGAGATGCAAAAACAGTTCTAGAATTGCTTGGTATAGTATCCAGCGCAACAACGCTCTCGTTAAGAAAATAAGAGACAAAATATGCCAAGTTTAAATTAACCTCTGGCGACAAAAGAAACTTCTCGCTAATTCTATAATATCTGCTAATTCCTGGTCTGAATTCAAGGTATGGTCCACCATAATGAACATCAGGACCTCCCGCCCCTCCGGGGAAAAAATCTATATCGTAATAATAGTTTAAGAACTCTTTTGTGGCAAAAGAGCGCATCGTGAATGGATATACGCTCATCGTTAATCCGGCACTAATTCCCATTTTCTTTCCAACATATCTATGATATGCTACCCTGCCTTCAAAACTAGTTGTCGGTGAAAAATGAGCATAAGCGTCGCTCCTTTCTTCATAAAATCTTGAATGACTTGGGCTCGGACTTCTAATAATTGAGCCTTCTATATTCCATGCGGACTTTTTTCCCAGAACATGCTTGTTTTGTCCAAATAATGACAAATGGTGGGTTAATAAGATAAATGAGAAAATGAGAAAAAGTTTGAATGACCTCATGAGTTTTGATGATTAAACATCCTAACATTACGCACCTCATCCTTTTAGGACGAGGTGCGTAATATCAGCTTCAGCTTCTAACCTTTCTTCAAGATTGAAGAAAAGAGTTAAAACATTATGAGCGGAATTGCAGCACTTGTTCCGCTAAAATTGTTGATTATTCCACTCCCAAATATATCGTTGTCCACAGCGTATATTGTAGGTGGTCCCCATTCTTTAAACCTGCAAGCCAGGTGCCTTCTACGTTTTATTTTAAACGTATTCACGGGTCCCAATATGGCGCAGTCATTGGCAGGACCAACTCTGCCACTGCCAGTGACCCTGACTTCTTTCAAATTCTTTGTCCGTTTCCAAGAATTGCCGTTGCTTCTTAGTTTATAAGAAACCATTTTGGCTTGTGCAAGATGAAGAACAATGGGAAAATTCTTCAACGACACTTTCACCTTGAATTTTTGCGTAGGGTCGGTGGGAAACGTGAAGAAATCCTTCGAGTCTCCAAAGGTGCAACACCCGCCAATACATAGCATTGACGACCTATCTCCAACCTCTCCTGCGGCGGTACTCGGACCGCCTAAATCGCAAAAGTCGTAAACAGTCCCTCCAATGCAAACTTTGCAGTCTGGAGACAGCAAGGTTCGCAATTCCTCATCTACGACCGGGTGGTCGTCCGGGTCGTTGTTTTCGTCGAGGACAGGATTGTCGAGCCAAACGACGATTTGGTCTTCGATGGTTTTGCGCAGCGAAGTGAAGTCAAGCTCATGCTCGAAATCAATCAGTGGCTGGTCTTCCGAAAATCCAATGGAGTCTTCCAGTCCTTGGATTTGTTCGTCTGTCCAACCTGCATGGTCTGCTTCCCAAGCGTCGTTGTAGGAGTCCTTTTGGGTTTTAGGAGTCTGGTTGCGCAGCCGGGAATCGAACCCGGAGTATGGAGTTCATGAGACTCCCGTGTTGCCGTTACACTACCGCGCAGTTTTTGAGTGAAAGAGGAGACTCGAACTCCCGTCCCCGACCTGGCAAGCCGGGATTCTACCGTTGAACTACTTTCACAACAAGTTGAATTTCAAGTGCTCGCATTAGGATTTGAACCTAAATCGACAGCATATCAGACTGCCATCCTGAACCGTTAGACGATACGAGCAATCGGGTAGCCAGGTAGGGATTCGAACCCCAATTTGAAAGTTCGTAGCTTCCTGTCCTTCCGTTGGACGACCTGACTGGATGGTTTTCCGGGTGAAAAATTCAGCGGTGACAACGGGATTCGAACCCGCAACCTTCCGGGAGACAACCGGGTGCGCAGCCGTTGCGCTTTGCCACCGTTTTTAATCTAATAGCCTGATTTTCAACGTCTCACACTTTTTACTTTAACCTTTTTACTTTTTACTTCCCAAGTAACCCCTCCCGGATTCGAACCGGGAACAAACGGTTTCTAAGACCGCCGCCTCTGCCAATTGGGCTAAGGGGCTATGGCATGACAGGTTGCGTCGGCAAACCGGCATGGTTCCGCATTCAAAACGGGGAGAACGAAGTCCGGGAGCGCACATTGAGCAGGGTTGGGAATTGCGAAGTAGCGCCGTCCGTCAGTATCACCACCGTTTTGAATGCAGGTTTGTCCCGACCTTTTGCCGGGACGACAATCTTGTAGGTTTTGAAAATGAGGAGTTTATGAACTCCGAAGTGTGGGAAGGCGAGTGGGCAACGTTTTGCGCAACCAGCTTCCGCCGCAACCTCGGAGGGCTTCATTCGGCTGACAATCCTCGCCGAAGAATATGCCGCCGGAAATGGCGAGTCGGAAATTTGATTGGAATTGATTGCGCATCATGGCTTGAAGATTTTTGATTTTTTATCAAAGTTGGCGGAGTAACTCAAGGGGCGGTTTTGAAAGTTCCGGGTGGTGAAAATTTTTTTTGGAAAAGTTTCCGGAAGGCAGTTTTCACGAGCCGGAATGCTTGAAAATGGCAGGTTTCGGGAAAGTTTTCTCTTTCTTTGGCAGGTCGTTTTTCATCAAAAAAGTATCCAATGAAAATGCTGATTGCCTTCTGTTTCCTGCTAGCGGTTGCCACGAAAACTTGCGAAAAAGCCAATTCAGGCAGCCCTTCCGGCTTCGCAGTCCTCGTATTTTCCAAGACAAAAGGCTTCCGCCACCAAAGCATTCCCGACGGAATTGCGGCGATAAAAAAGCTCGGTCAGGAGAATGGCTTCGGCGTGGACGCCACGGAAGATGCCGCTCTTTTCACCGCTGAAAATCTGGCGAAATACAAAGCCGTCATTTTCCTCAGCACCACGCTCGACGTGTTGGACGACCAGCAACAGGTCGTTTTTGAAAAATACATTCGCTCCGGCGGCGGCTTCGTTGGCATTCATGCGGCGGCAGACACCGAGTATGATTGGGCTTGGTACGGCAAGTTGGTTGGCGGCTATTTTGAAAGCCATCCGAAAATTCAACCAGCGGTCGTCCGACTCAAGGATGGCAAGCATCCTTCCACGAAAATGCTGTCTGCCGAGTGGAAGCGGACGGATGAGTGGTACAATTACAAATCGCTCAATCCGGATGTCCACGTCCTGCTCACTTTGGACGAGTCCACCTACGAAGGCGGGAAAAATGGAGCGAACCATCCGATTGCCTGGTACCATAAATTCGATGGTGGGCGAGCATTTTATACGGGTGGCGGGCACACATCGGAGGCGTTCAGTGAGCCGCTGTTTTTGCAGCATTTACTGGGCGGCATCAAATGGGCTGCAGGGAAATAGTACTCAATTCTGGCTCAAAGCTTACAGATGGAAAACGGGTGCTGCCGGGAAAATTTCTGAAAGAAATTTTCCCGGCAGCACCCGTTTTCCATCTGTCAGCTTTTGGCTAAAACTTCATGCTAAAAACAGAAAATCTCCAATTCTCCTACGATGCCAGCCATTCGTTGCGCTTCCCCGACATCCGATGTGGCAAGGGCGAACATTGGCTTTTGCTGGGGCAATCCGGCTCCGGGAAAACGACTTTTTTGCACCTGCTCGGTGGGCTTCTGACTCCGAAACAAGGCTCGGTAATGATTGGCGACGCGGCGCTCAATGCTTTGTCTTCCAGCCAATTGGACAAGTTTCGAGGCAAAAAAATCGGCATCGTTTTTCAGACGCCGCATTTTGTTCCTTCGCTGACGGTCGGTGAAAATTTGGCGTTGGCGCAGCAACTCGCAGGCATTCCAATTGACAAAAACCGCATCCGGCACCTGCTTGAACGGCTCGCCGTCGGGCACAAAATCAATGCAAGCACCGCCAATCTTAGCCAGGGTGAGCAACAGCGAGCCGCCATCGCAAGGGCGCTCGTCAACCGCCCCGAAGTCATCCTCGCCGACGAGCCGACCTCGGCGCTCGACGACGTGAATACGGATGAAGTCGTGCGCCTGCTCGAAGAACAGGCAAGCGAGGCGAATGCTACCCTGCTCGTCGTGACCCACGACGGGCGGTTGAAATCGAAGTTTCCCAATCAAATTCAGCTAAAATCGCAAGCCGCATGAACCTCCTTCAATTGAGTTGGAAAAACCTCCTGCACAAGCCGCTCAACATGGCGTTGAGCCTGCTGCTTTTTGCGCTCGGCGTCGGCTTGATTTCGCTGCTGCTGAACCTGAACCGGCAAATCGAGCGGAATTTCGAGAAGAATTTTGCCGGAATTCACTTAGTCGTCGGTGCGAAGGGCAGCCCGTTGCAATTGATTTTGTCGAGCATGTACCACGTAGACAATCCCACTGGGAATGTCAAAATCGGCGACGTGCGCCCGTTTTTGAATCCAAAACATCCTTTCATCGAGCAGGCGGTGCCGCTTTCGTTGGGTGATAGTTACGAAGGGCATCGCATCGTCGGCACGAGCCATGAGTTGGTGAAATTATACGGGGCGGCGATTGCGGAGGGGAAACTTTGGGAAGAAAATCTCGAAGTCACCGTCGGTTCATTGGCTGCGAAGCGGTTGAATTTGAAGCTCGGCGACACTTTCAAAGGCGCTCACGGATTGGCAGATGGCGCTTCGGAACACGAGCATGATTTCAAAGTCGTTGGCATTTTGCAGCCCGCAGGCTCGGTGGTTGACCAGTTGATTTTGACCAATACGCAGAGCATTTGGGAAGTCCACGAGCATCAACAAACCGAAGCCGCTGAAGCTAAAACCACCGATTCGACGGCTCTTGTCGAAGCCGAAATTCACGACCATGAAATGCACGAAAACGAGCCAACTTCCCTGCTCGACGAACCTGAAAAAGAAATCACCTCCATCCTCGTCCGAGTCAAAAAAGAGGCGTTGACCAATCCACGTTATATCCAGATGCTCAACGAGTTCCGCAAACATCCGAGCATCCAGGTGACGCAGACGAGCTACGAGGTGGACAAGCTTTTGAGCAATTTCGACACTGGCACGAATGCGCTGAAAGCATTGGCTTGGGTGATTGTTGGAGTGTCGGGTTTGAGCATTTTTATCTCGCTGTTTTCATCGCTCAAAGAGCGGAAATACGAGCTGGCGCTGATGCGGGTGATGGGCGGCTCGCCGGGTACTTTGTTCAATTTGATTTTGCTGGAAGGCTTGCTGCTGGCGGTGCTGGGCTATGGTTTGGGCATCCTTTTCAGCCATTTAGGAATGTCGGTTTTGGCGGGTTTTATGGAAGACAAATACCGCTATTCGTTCGATGGCTGGCAGTTCATGGCGGCGGAATTTTGGCTGCTGGCAGGTGCGTTGGCGGTGGGATTTGTGGCGGCGGTGATTCCGGCTTGGCAGGCGAGAAGGACGGATATTTCTAAAACTTTGGCGCAGGGATGAACGACCAAAACAAACATCATTTTTTTACCGAAAACCTCCTCCACTGGCACGCCAGCCACCACCGCCCCCTCCCCTGGAAAGGCGAGCGAAATCCTTATCTCATCTGGCTTTCCGAAATCATTTTGCAGCAAACACGGGTCGAGCAAGGCTTGCCGTATTTTGAAAAATTCAAGCGGAAATACCCCACTGTGCAAGACCTGGCGGCAGCGCCTGAAGACGAGGTGATGAAATTATGGGAAGGCTTGGGCTACTATTCGAGGGCGAGAAATCTCCATGCTGCCGCCAAATTCATCGCCCACGACCTCGGAGGCATTTTTCCAAACACTTTTGAAAGCATCCGCTCGCTGAAAGGCGTCGGCGACTACACGGCGTCGGCGATTGCGTCCTTCGCTTTCGACCTGCCATTTGCCGTCGTGGACGGCAATGTTTACCGGGTGCTGGCTCGCTTTTTTGGCATCGATGAAGCGGTGGACACGACGGCGGGGAAAAGAATTTTCGCAGAATTGGCGCAGGCGCTGCTCGATAAATCGCAGCCCGGCAAGTATAACCAAGCCATCATGGACTTTGGCGCAACGCATTGTACGCCGGCTGCGCCGAAATGCCCAACCTGCCCGTTGCGACCGGAATGCGTGGCTTTTCAAACAGGCAGCGTGGCGGTTTTTCCAGTCAAAAGCAAGAAGCTGGAGCGGCGCACTCGCTTTTTCAACTACCTGATTTTCAACCAACAAGACTGCATTTTTTTGAAAAAAAGAACCGGCAAGGACATCTGGCAAAACCTCTACGATTTCCCGCTCATAGAAACGGAAGGCTTGGTAGAGGACAAAAATGAGCTACTCGAAAACCCAATTTTGCAAGCCTGGCTGGGCGGCGCATCTGCGAAATTGCTGACTGTCTCGCAGCCCTTCCGCCAGGAATTGACGCACCAAAAAATCATTGCCCGTTTCTGGGAAATAGAAATCGGCAACGATTTTTCCGCTGCCGGGCTGGATTGGCTGAAAGTTTCAAGGCAGGAAACAGAAAATTTTGCCTTTCCAAAAATTATTGACCTGTATTTCCAACAAAAGGTTTTACCTTTCGACTTCTTCTAACGCCCCCTTTTGGAAGAAAAAGAGGGTGTGGGAAAACTCATTTTTTCACTTCAAAACACATTGCATTATGCTGAACCGAGTTATGCTCATCGGACGTCTCGGCAAAGACCCTGATGTCAGAAGGTTGGAAAATGGCGCCGCTGTCGCCAAGTTTTCCATGGCTACCGACGAAAGTTACAAGGACAAGGACGGTCAACTTGTCCAGCAAACGGAGTGGCACAACATCGTTTGCTGGCGTGCCCAGGCTGAGTATGCTGAAAAGTTTCTTAAGAAAGGCATGCTGGTTTACGTCGAGGGAAAACTGACCCACCGGGAATGGGTTGACCCGAAGGACAACGTCAAAAAATTCTACACGGAAGTGCTTGCCAACACATTCAAGATGCTGGAACGCAAGGAGGGCGGCGGCAGTGGCTACATGCCCACTGCTACGGATGAACCCGCTGGTTTTGCTGCCAAAAATGACGCTCCACCCGCCCCGGTGATGGAAGTGGTTGGCGATGCGCCTGCCGACGACCTGCCATTCTGACTCAGATTTGTCAATCCAGTCAATCATCAAACGAGCCGTTTTACCCGAAATGGCTCGTTTTGCATTTCATACCTGAATAGCATTGCAAACACCCCCCGCCCCTAAAGGGGAGCCTGCCCGCTTCGATTCTCATATCAAGCTTTATTTCCAGTTGAGAATCGAAG
>CAZHLB010000050.1:0-17077 GCA_964533005.1 uncultured Saprospiraceae bacterium | reverse complement strand
AGGAAATTTTTGAAGGGCTGGTGTCGGAAAAAACTCGACCTGCCAGCAAAGCAGCCGGGAAAAAGGCGGTCAAAAAAGCGCAGCCGAAAACCGGGGAGGATGAGGCGGAAAGGGTGCTGCACGACCAGGTTTTGCTGCAAAGTTTGGGCTTTTTCAAGGGGGAGACGGATGGGCGGATGAGCGAGGAGTTCAGGCAGGCGGTGATTGCTTTTCAAAAGGACAGGGAGTTGGTTGCGGATGGAATTATTGGGCGGCAGACGAGGGCGGCGATGGAGCAGGCAGAGAAGGAGATTCGGGAGCGGCAGGCGCAAAGTGTTGATGATGCACCCGAAAAAATAACGTCTGACCAAATAATGCTGGAAAAACTCGGCTATTACAATGGAGAGATAAACGGGCAGATGAATGATAGAATGCGGCAGGCAATAATAGCTTTTCAGAAAGGCTTTGGATTGGTTGCGGATGGCATTATTGGGGCACAAACAAGAGCAGCTATGGAACAGGCATTGGAAGATTGGCAAAAAGTGGAGGGTGAAAAGGTCAGTCAGGAAGTGCCGGAAATGTGGCGGGAGTTGGCAAGGTCGGTTTGCAAAATTGTGCTACCGGATGGCAAGCATGGTACAGGTTTTCTAGTTGCAGGTGATTATATTATTACGGCAAACTTCGTCTTACCAAATGTTGAAACCGTTCAGAAGGCAGAAGCGCATTTTTACCATCCCGATTGGAAGGATACATTCATTTTAAAGCTGAATGATAAAGATTTCATCACAAATGAAGGAGACATCGCTTTCACTAAAGTAAAATTCGATAGTTCTCAAGGCACACATTATCGCACCTTCTTTTTAGAGCCATTATCCCTTTCAGTGGAATTACCTCGAAACGAGGAAAAACTCTCGTTGATTTTCTTTCAGCAAGAAAGAGAGATAAACCCCAATTTCCTGCTGAACAAACCCATTTCCAGCGTCCACCAATTCGACATTCTCTTCGACGCCCCCGAAATCGAACCCGGCGCAGGCGGCGCCCCCATCTTCAACGAGCGTGGCGAAGTCGTTGCCATTTACGACTCCATCGTGGATTACATGGATTTGAGAAAAGGCGTGTTGATGAAAGAAGTGATGTGGTACATCAACGCCAGCCAAGGCAACCGCTTCGAGTTTTGGCGGGGGTTGATTGAGCGAGGCTTCACGGCGAATGTGCTGGAAAAAATGCAAGCAGAATATCCAGACATGAGCGAGCTAAAAGGCTATTCGGAGGAGTATCAAAAAATCACCGCAGAATTGAAAGATGGCAAGCTGCCGCATGGGGAATTTGAGCGGTTGTTTAATAATATTGGGTACCGGCTGAATGGGTTGATAAATCTTTTGGAGAGCCGAGGAAATCAGAGCAGCTATGCAGCGTAAAAAGAAAAGCCGCTCGCAATCAAGTATTTGCGAGCGGCTTTTCACTTTCAAGCCATCGCCCTTTCAAAGTGCTCCCGCTTGATGTTGGACAAATCGGCGATGATGGCGTCCAGCTTTTCGGCAACTGGCTTTGGCTGTTCAGCAGGTAGTTGGGGGTGGGCGATGATGGGAGCGCCAAGCACAATTTCCAGGTTAGCAAGTGATTTCAGGGTAAAGTTGTGCATGCCTGAAAGCCATTTGCTTACTTCTGAAGGCGACTTGTCCAAAGCATTTGCGAGGTCAGTTTGAGACATTCCATGTTGCTTCATCAAGGCTTTGATTTGTTTGACGATTTGAATGGACATCCGAACAAAAGCGTCTTCTTCGGGCGTCACCTGGTCAATCATTTCTTTGAAAAGTTTGCTTGCCATAATTGAATGGTTATTAAAAGATTAGCTCAAAGTCGCCTTTCAGTTGTTTGCCTTGAATCATCAATTCTCGCCGGATAATCTTCTGCGTTACCGCTTTGCTGACTCGATTTGCGAGTCTGAATTTTGGCAGGAGGTCGGGGCTGTCTTGTGTTTTCTGGCTTTCTTTCACACCTCCGTTCAGCAAAATGACAACTTCGTTGCTCAGGCGAAGGCAATAAAGCCGGAGGTCGTAGCCAACTTCATCCAACATCCCACGAATTTCCATGGCTCGAAATTCAGGCGGCAAAGCTTGGGCATCATCTTCATCTCGAAACAAGCCCGGCAATGCGCCTTCTTCGTTTCCGATGCGCTTAATCCAGGCAGCTAAAACCCGGTAATCTTGATAAAAGATTGGGTCAGCCCTGAATTTCGAGATGAACTTTTCCATTTCCGTCTCAACTTCATCTTCCAACCGAATGGAATAAAAGCCCACTTTTTTCAACATGTAGAGTTCCTCAATTTGGGCGTAGGTTTGCATTCAAAGTGAAAGTTTAATCGTTTAGTATTGGGCAAAGCTATCTTTTTTCACTTAAAAAAGAAAAGCCGCCTGGCAACATTACCAAGCGGCTTTTACATTTTCAGTAGCCCCGTGAGGAATCGAACCTCAATCTCAAGTTCCGGAAACTTGCATACTATCCGTTGTACTACGGAGCCAGTTTTGGAAAAGACATTTCCTGAACGGCGGGCAAATGTAAAAAGTTTAGTTTTTCACGTACTTCAATTTTACTCGTTCCAATCTTCGGTTTTCGCCGCTTGCTCCTCTTTTTTGCCGTCTGTCGCTGTGCCAAAAATCGCCTGCACTACCTCGTCCCGCTTGCCTCGGCTCACCGGGATTTTGTGCGACTGGATTTCCAGCATATTGCCGAGGGCGGATTGCACCTTGTCTTTTGACACGATGAAAGATTTATGCACCCGCAGGAAACGGTCGGGCGGCAATTGGTCTTCCAGATTTTTCAGGCTTTCCAGCGTGACGTACTTCGCCGAGCGGCAAATGAAGCGCACATATTCTTTCAGCCCTTCGATGAACAGGATGTCGTCGAGGTAAATCTTGACGAGTTTGCCGTCCACTTTGGCGGTGTGGAAAGGTTTTTCGGCAGCAGGCGCAGGTGCGGCGGCAGGTTGAAATGCAGGTGAGAATTGATTGATTTTCAACTGTTCCTTCGCCTTGTTCACCGCTTGGAGGAAACGCTCGAAGGAAAAAGGTTTCAGCAAATAATCCACCACATTGAGGTTAAAAGCTTCGATGGCGTACTCCGAATAGGCGGTCGTGAAGATGGTGATGGGCGGATTTTTCAGCGTTTTCAAAAGGTTGTTGCCGCTCAAAGTGGGCATTTGGATATCGAGGAAAAGCAAATCCACCTGCTCCCGGTTGAGTACTTCGAGCGCCAGGATTGGGGACTTGACTTTCGCCACGATTTGCAGGTCGGGGATGTTTTTGATGAATTCCTCGAGCAAATTCAGAGCAAGGTATTCATCGTCGACGAGCAAGGTTTTGATGGTTTGCATTGAAATCAGGAGTTGAGTTGGATGGAAAAATAGACCTCAAAAGTATCGGCTTTGTCGGTCGTTTCGAGTTGGAATTCGCCGGCGTGTTTCAATTCCAGGCGGCGGCGGATGTTCTCTAAGCCGACGCCACCGGTGCTGTCCTTTTGGCGATCGGCGTAGTTTTTTGTGTTGATGGTTTTGAAAATCAGGCAGTTATCTTCCACCGTCAATTCAATTTTGGCAAAAGCCGCTGGGTTTGTGTCGAAGTCGCAATGCTTGAAACAGTTTTCCACCATCGGAATCAATATCATCGGTTCGACGAGAATGCCTGCCAGGTTACCAGTGATTTTAAATTGAATGTCCAGCGCCTCTTCGCTGCGCATTTGGAAAAGCAGGATGAATTTTCTGATGTGCGCCGCCTCCTTTTCCAGCGGCACTTTTTCCTCCCGGCTGTCATAAATCACGTATCGCAACAGGTCGGAAAGTTGAAGCACCATGTCTGCCGTCTTCGGCGAGCGCACGACGGCGAGGGAGTATATATTATTTAAGGTGTTGAAGAGGAAATGCGGGTTGATTTGCGCTCGCAAAAATTGCAATTGCGCCTCGTTTTGGCGGCTAATGAGGGCGAGGGTGTGCCGCTCCTCGGCGTAACGATTGACCAGTACCTGGTAAATTGTGCTTAAGAGGACGATGCCAATATTGGTTGCCAATGCGCCGAAAATCAAGCCTTTCATTTGACTGGCTTGCTCAAGCCCGGTAGGATTGACAACGGGAAACAGCAGGTTGATTTTCACCCGAACCGGCACGAGCGCACAAACCAGCGCCGCAACCAGCAAGAAATAACTCAGATATTTTTTTCGCTCCAAAAAGCGGTTGACCAGCAGGTTGGCATTGACGTAAAAAAGCAGCGCCAGGAAAGCCAGGTTAATCATGGTGCGCAGAAATACTTGCTGAGTCGTAACGAACCAGTTGAAAACCAGCAAGTTGACCACGCCGATGAAAAGCCAAAAGGCGAGGTGCAAGTAAACTGCCATGGTGCCGCTGGTGGTTTTAAAGCTTGTGTTCATGCTTCAAAACTATGCAAGGGTGGTTGCCGGAAGGAGAATTTTAAACGAATGGTGAGCTTCTGCCCTTCATCGGTTGGAATACTTCAATCTCCGGTTTTTTGATTTTGAAAGGACAAATTCCAGGGGTGGAAATGCAGGTGGTTGAGCGGCTTGCTCCATTGGTTGAAGAAAATTGCAGGTGGCTCTGGCACGAGCTTTTCTTTGTCCTCGTCAACCAAATTCAATCACTTTTCAACCAATCAATTCAACAACATGAAATCGAACATCAAATTTTTTGCCCTTGCAATTTTCATCTTCAACCTTTCATTTGCTGCCTGTAAAAAGGACAACGACCTCGGAAGCGAGGCAAAAATGAGTGAGGAAGAAGCAATTGAAACGCTGGAAACCAGCCTCGCAAATGTTGCCACCGGCTTGGAAGAAGCTGCAAAAATCGCTGGTGATTACAGCGCCGAATCGGACACTTCCGCAGTGACCTACTGCAACACCACGCACGACACCACCTGGGCGCAAGCCTACACCACGCAAACTGGCGCAGGCAGTTACACCGCCACTTGGGGTTTCAAAATCAACTGCAACCAAATCTTCGTGCCGGTTTCAATTGACCTGAATTCGGATGCAACCGGAACTTATCAATCTCTCCTTCTCACCGGCACGGAAACGGGAGAGGGCGACTACCTGCTCGAAGGTTTGCTGCCCAGCGCCGCCAACTACGAAGTAAATGGCGATTACCACGTGGAGAGCAGCGTCACCTCGAAAACGGGTTTGAAAAACACTTATTCCGTTCATATTCAGCTCGCTGTGACGGATGTGATTTTGGACAAGGCGAGTTTTGAGATTCAAGCAGGCACCGGCGATGTTGAGTTGACGGCGACTTCCCCGAAGGGCCAAAGCGTTACATTTACCGGAACAGTTGTTTTCAATGGCAACGGCACCTTGACCTTGACTGTAAATGGCAAGAGTTATACGATTGAATATTAAGCAGATAGTAGGACAATTGAAGGCAAGAAAAAAGCCGGATGTGCATGTGTCACATCCGGCTTTTCCATAAGTGGTGAGTAACCTCAAAAATGGATTCCCAAAAAGTTGCACTCCGCTCACCCAAAAACATCTCTCTGCTAAGTTGACCTTTGAAGGCGGTGGTCAAATTGTTGGTTGATACACATCCTTCAGCTAAATTGGTCAAGAATCAAGCAGGAGATAAACGAAGAAACGTGTGTAGTTTTCTCACCTAGCTTAATTCTCAGCAGAGTGCAACGAGACAAAGTAAAATCAAAGCCCCTGATTTTCAAAAGGTTGAAAGAAAGAAATATGCGTTCAGGCTGCCCCGGTTTTACCGAACAAAATAAAAGAAAGCAGGTCGTTGGGATTATTTAGCGTTTTCTACATTTGCGCCGCCTACCACATTTTGTGCATCTATTCACAAGTAATCAATAATCAAATCAAAATCCATTATGAAAAAAGTCTTAGCATTTTTCGCCTTTGCGCTCTTCCTCGCTGCTTGCAGTAGCGTCGGCAAATTCAAACCAATGGTTGAGGAGCTTGCTTCGAAATGGGACAGCGCCACCGGTGCCGTGACGAGCTTCGCCGGTGAAGTCACAACCGAACAACAAAACTGGCTTAGCGCCAAATCTTCCTGGGCTATGCCATCGCCGGAAGCCATGGCAAAGTGGGACGATGCCACCAAAGCCAAGTACAACGAAGCACAAACAGCTGTTGCCAACACGGAATCAAGCTTGTCCGCCATGTCCGGTGAGGTAAGCGCTTTCGCTACCGGTTGGCAGGAAAAAGGAAAAGAATTGCAAGCATTGAAAGATGGCATTGCCGCCGGCAAGCTGGAAGGCAATCCACAGGAAACGATTAACTCGCTGAACACTGCCGTGACCGACGCCAGCACCAAACTCGAAGGCTGGAAAAAAAGCCTGGCAGACTGGAAAGCCGCCGCTGCCAATTCTCAGAAAATGATGGCAGATTTCATTGCTTCGCAACCTGCGCCGAAAAGCAGTACGAAGTAATTTCGACGGCACGATTCAATCGCCGATAAAAAGAGTAAAGCCGCCGGAAGATTTCCGGTGGCTTTACTTTTTTATTGACCTTTCCTTCTCTGCCTCAAAAGAAAACAGATAATGAAATTAAATTTCTTATCACGGCTGGGGTGTCTTTTGAGAAATAGTATAACTTTGACGCCGTTAGCAGATGATTTCCTCTTAGCCGACTTTTCCTTTCTTATCGGCGCCTGCTAACGCCTTCTCGGAGCGTTTTTGAAAACTGTAACTCCTAATTCGTTTAGGAGTTACATTTTTTTTTCAGCCAATGCGAAGGACGATTTTCCCGAACTGTTTCCCTTCTTCCATTCGCTTGAAAGCATGAACAGCATCTTTCATGTCAAAAATGGAGTCTACGAAAGGCACGATTTGATGCTGCTCGACAAAACGTAGCATTTCTGCAAAATCGAACGTGCTACCCATGGTAGAGCCAAGAATGGAAATTTGCCGCCAGAAAATTAGCTGTGGGCTGAGGTTGTTGATGGTTCCTGTTGTCCCCCCGTAAATGCCGATGCGACCACCGGGTTTGCACAATTTGCCCAAGTGGGCAAAACCATCGCCACCTGCGCTATCAATGATGAGGTCGAAATTTCCACCCGCTCGGGTTTCTAATTCTTTGTGCCAGTCTGGCAGGTCGTAGTTAGCTCCGCCTTTCGCACCGATGGCAACGGCTTTTTGAATTTTTTCATCCGAACTCGAAGTCACCCAAGCCTCCAATCCCGCTGCTAAAGCAAACTGCAAACAAGACAATGCAACACCGCCGCCGATGCCCGTTATCAAAAATTTTTCTCCAGCCTTCGCAGCACACCTGGAAAAAAGTACCCTGTAAGCTGTCAAACCAGCCAATGGTAGAGCTGCGCCTTGTTCAATTGTCAAATGATTGGGCATTTCAAATACTTGCTCTACATCAACGGACGTGTATTGAGCAAACGTCCCGTGCCTTGGACTGCCCATGATTGAATAAAACTTATGCTGCACTCGCTCTTCTAAGCCCCAATTTAAACCTGGCTGTATTAAAACTGCTTTACCCAAATAGGAGCCAGCACCGTCCGAGCCTAAGATGATGGGATATTTGATGTTGGGATATTTCCTTTTTACAATCCATAAATCACGGTGATTGAGCGAAGCAGCTTGTACACGGACGTGCACGCCGGCGGGGCTGAAATGCCTGGTTTTGGCAACCTCGGCAATAGTCGGAAATTCACCTTTTCCTTGAAGGACAAGAGCTTTCATATCGAAGAAGATTCGTTTTGCGGCGAAGAAACTGAAAAAGGCAGGAAGGAAATGCAGAAAATAAAAAAGGGTGCAGTGAGAAACTGTACCCTTTGCTAACAAACAAAACCAACTAAAAACCAAGTAATCTCTTGTGGGGTACTTTGGGGCTTGGGATTTTATAGACATAACTTGCTCGCCTCTTCAAAGGTTCATCGGAGTGAAAAAAAAAGTCGTGCCTGTTCGACACGACTTTTAACAATTTAATCCCATGAACATATCCAAAACAAAATAAAATCTTTCGGATTTTTCGGAGGAAGGTTTGGAGGTCTCACGGTCAACTCCTTACCTTAGCATCGAAATTTTTTGATACGACAATTTTTCAACTTCGATAGAGCAACTTTGCTATTAACAGATTGTAGTCCCATGAACATGTCCAAAAATGGAGGCTGGCTTTTGAAGCCAGCCTTTTTTGTTTCAGCTTCCCGGGTTTTCACATAGACGGTACAAAAGGTGGATTGGTTTGAAAAAATAGTAAGCCGCCCCTCAAAAATGGCAAGGGACGACTCACTATTAACAAATTATAATCCCATGAACATAAATATCTTATCAGAGGTGAGAGGGTGAGAGAAGCGAGACGGTGAGAAATCAATACCGCTCTTTTTTCTTCCTTCACTTCTGCGTTGTTGGCTCAATGAACTTGTTCCGCTGCCTCGTTTTGGCTTCGGAAAAAATAGCCAAGCCGCAAATCGAGGGAAGATTTGCGACCTGCTATTGATTATAATCCCATGAACATATTCAAACTGTTGACCGGCTCTTTCCGCCGGTGTTTTTTTATCACTCTCGCCTCTATTCAATTTTCACGATACAAACATCTCGAATCAAAACGCCCGGTACAAAGACAAATTTTAGGGCTTGTAAGATTTTTATTTCACTAAATTAAACAGTGTAAAAATCAGAAATGCTTTGCTTTGCAAGGTTTTTCAACCCTTTTCAATGCCAAAAGGTTTGGCGGTTTGTGAGAAAAAAGGATTTTTTTCAGACTTGGATGGACTCAAAAAGGTGGGTTTTTACTTGAATTTGACACAAAAAAAAAGTCGCACTTCCTGGGTGCGACTCACTAAGCAATGATAAAATTCCACGAATATGAATTACTTCTTCGGTCGTGTGGGGCAATGAGAACGTGTTTTCGCTCTTCGTTATTTTGAAAACTGAGCCGCAGCGAAGCTTTTGGAGAGGGATGATTTTTTCCAAAAATCATCCCTCTCCAATTGCCGCTGGTGGTGATTACTTGATTACTTCCACTTTTGCATTCAACACCGACCCATCGTTTGCATGAACCTTCATGATGTAAACACCCTGCGCCAGGTCGCCGACCTTCACTTGCACCCGCTTGGCTTGTAGCAAACCGGAATCGTACACAACCTCACCGACTAAGTTGTACAGTTGCACCCGCCCGATTTCATTGCCGTAGCCGTTCAGGTGGACGTTCACAAACTCACCGGCGGGGTTCGGGAAGACGTTCAGTTGCGTTTCCGTAACATCCTGCGCTGCTGGCTCTCCGTTCAGGTTCAGATGGAAAGTGATGCTGTTGCCATTCAAGCCGAAGGTTTCCCCGTTGCCGTTCATCATGCCGAGGGGACGGAGGTTGACGGTGGTTGAATTTTTATTCAAGCGATTTCCAGAAACATCGTCAATTACAATAAACTCAACCACGCCAATTACACCATAACCACTTGCAGCCTGACCACTCGTCCTCGTGTAACCTGCGTCAATCCTTCCCAAAAACGGCTTTTTCGCCATGGAAAGCAGCGGCGAGTTGTAAGACATCCAACTCGTATTGTAAAAATTGACGTTGACGCTTTCAAAAATCGCCGGGTCGTATTCCAACTGGAAGGTCAAGCCGTAAGCATCTATGGCAGCAATGCTATCGTTGCCTAAGTGAATCGGCGCATACAAAACGTCGCCCGGTTCGATGTTCGAATAATCCGGCTCCTCGATGTAAAAGGGCAATTCCGATATGGCGTTCGACGGTTCGGGCGTCAGGTTGTGGTACATTCCGTAAAACTGGCTGATGGCAGTCGTGTCCTGGGAAGCGACGATGCCGTTGCCGTCCGAGTCCACGTGCTTGGCGTCGTATTCGAGGCAAGCGGAAAAGCTGTTCCAGTTGTCGGCGTATTGACCATACCAGGCAACGGAGCCATTCGTACGGTCTTCGCCGGCTTCTCCCATGCACAACCCGATAGGCAGAATGTCCCGGACATCCACCAATCCGTCCCGGTTGGTGTCGCCCGACCAAACGCAATCGCTGCCTGCGCAAAGGGTGTCCGCCTGCGGGTTGCTGACCTCCACGACTTCTACCTCCACTTTCACCAACGGGCAATTGTTGTTTTGACCGCCCGGGCAATAATTGAACTCGAATTCGTCCTCCCCGGTGAAATCCTCATCGGGCGTGTAAATCAGCATATTGTTCCCCGAAAAGGTCTGCCCGTATGGGCTTGTCACCGTCGCAAAGCCGGGATGAAACTCGACCGTTCCTGCGTCGCCATTGCTATAATTCTCATATTCGTAGTTCACGAAGGGAAGGTGGTCGCCGAGCACCAAAGGCGTGTTTTCCGGCGTGGTGATGTGAAAAACAGGCTCGGAAGGGTTCAGGTTACTGACCACGATGTAACAAGTAGCGTATTCGTAACTGCCGCTGTTGCCGTAAGGCGGCGTAGCCCGGTAGGTAAACTTGTCAATACCTTCGAAGCCCGCCGGCGGCTCGTACTTATAGACGCCTTTGCCCACGTTGGGCAAATAAGTCAGGTCTCCGCCTTCCGCCGTGTTCGGAAAACCCAGCACACCGACGTTCATCAGCCATTGCGCCCCGTTGTCGTTGTCCAGCAAGTGAATTTCCTCCACCGTTTCATCCACTGGAGTAAATACGACATCGTCAAACAAAAACACATTTTCATAGTCCCCGCTTGCATTCAGCACCCGGATTTGCACGACACGGGTGAGGTTGGCAATAGCATTGAAAAACACGAACGTGTCGTACCCCACGTAATTATGGTCGGGTACGTAAACCAAGGTTTCCATGCTATCGAGGTCGCCGTGCGCAGGCGGCGTCGCCAGCACGTAATTGCTGTCGAGCGCCAGGATGATAACCTGCGGCGTGTTTTTCTTGGTCGTGACGAAGATGGTGTCGTAAGCCGGAATTGTGACGGGATTGACGCAAATGCTGACGGTCGCCATGTCGCAAGAGCCTTCCGCATCGCAAATCGTGTAGTTCAAATGCCCGACACCCGTGAAGCCAGCCTGCGGCGTAAACAGCACTTTCGTATTGCCCGCCGTCCTGACGGCAGTCCCGCTGTTGACGTTGGTGATTTCGGCAACGGTCAGGTTGGTGCCATTGCCAAAGTCGTTTGCCAGCACCTCAATCTCAACGGCTTGACCGACGGTGGTGGAGGCGTAATCGTTTTCCGCAAACAAAAAGGAAGGAACAACCAGGATATTGTAAATTTTGTAAGCGGGCAAGGTGGCGCCGCTGTTCCCGAATTTCCGGTGGTAAAAAACCTCGATGGTGTCCCGCCCGATAAATCCGGGAGCCGGGATGTAGTGCATGTAGTTGACGCTTGGATTGTTGTACCCGCCGGGCGCTTTGAAACCCAGGTGCGGATAATTTGGCTCTCCCGCCGGGTTGCCGTCGTAAGGTCGGGGGTTGAAATAGGCAACGCCGTGACCGGGAAGCCTTTTGATTTCAGGATGAACCCCAACGGAATAGTGCCTGATGGTGTCGAAATGGAAGGTGTCGTCTTTCAGAATGGTCAGGTTAAAGACATCCAGACCGGGCGCTTGCCCCGACACACTCCCGGCGAACAGCCAAAACAGCGCCGCCAGGAAAGAAAAGAGTAACTTTTTGTGTAATGATACATTCATGGACTCGTGGATTTTCATTGCTACTGTAGTGTTTCAAGTTATGCTGGGCTGCATCTGTCAAAGTTCTTACTTTTTCACGGTACAATTTTAAGACCGAATTGGGGGATGTTTCAAGGACAATTTTTACCCCTTGTGAAAAGCACTTTCAATCGAACCAAAAATTTTTCAGGGTCGTAAAATACTCATTGCCAGTAGAAACCAAAGAACAAGTCAAAAGTTAGGAAAACAAAATTGTGAGATTTAAATTTTTCGCTACTTTTGAATCGGGACTTGACTTTAACACTTTCGGCAAGCCCCTGCTCTCTATGAGGCGACAAGGTAGAAACTTTCGTTCAAATGCAAAACAGCAAATTGTATTCCATACTTGGAACGTTTAACAAATATGAACTGAACCGGCTGAGGAAATTTATCACATCACCCTATTTCAACAAGAACGAAGCCTTGGTCAGACTATTCGACTTGCTGATTAGCCTTTCATTGGCACAATCACAAAATGGTTCGCTTGAAAAAGAACATCTTTGGAAGAATATTTATCCAGAAGAAACTTACGACGATATTCTCTTTAGAAAAAACTGTTCGGACTTACTTAAATTAATAGAAAGTTACTTAGCCCAACAAGTTTACGAAGAAAATCCAATGCACCAGGCGACGTATTTAATAGAAGCAGTTGGAAAAAAGAAAATAGAAAGGTTATTAAATACCACAATGAAATCAGCCAGGAGATTGACTGAACAGCAACTTTACAAAAACGCAAATTATTTCCTACATCAGTACCAACTTGAAAAAAACTACAATGATTTGATAGAGCAAAGTCACGACCGGACTGCTCGAAAAAATGTTGAAGAAATATTGAATAACTTAGACAGGTTTTACCTTTCTGAAAAGCTCCGATTTTATTGCGCAGTACTTAGTCAACAATCACTTGTTTCTCACGAATATCAATTGCTGTTTATTGACGAAATTATACGGTACATCGAAAAATATGAATTCGAAGATGTGCCGCCAATTGCTGTTTATTATCAAATTATTTTGACCTTAACCGATGTAGATAACACTGAACATTATTTTAAATTAAATGAACTACTATTTAGACATGGTGATTTATTCCCCAAAAACGAAGCTGAATTTATTTATCAAGCTGCTTTGAATTATTGTATAAAAAAGCTGAACCAAGGCAACAGACAATTCTTAGAGGAATATTTCAATCTTTTTGTAATATTGTTACAAAAAGGACTAGTCTTGGTTGATGGTGAGTTATCTCCTTGGCACTTTAGAAATATCATAGTTATTGCTCTCAGGCTTGGCAAATATGATTGGACTCAAAACTTTATTCACGAATATAAAGCATTTTTACCTACATCAATGAGAGATAATGCAGTTTCTTTCAATCTTGCTCAATTATATTTCTCTCAAAAGAAATTTGATAAGGTGATTGAGCTTTTAAGAAACGTTGATTATGAAGACTTTACCTACAACTTGAACTCTAAAACAATGTTGCTTTCAACCTATTATGAACTTGACGAGGTAGAACCTTTATTCTCATTAATGGACAGCTTTAGAACATACCTGAACAGACATAAAAATTTTTCCGCAACAAAAAGAGTCCATTATACTAACCTAATTAAGTTTACTAAGCAGCTTACTAAAATAATTCCGGGTGATGAAAAAGCAATATTAAAACTAAAGGAAGAAATCGAACAAGCCGAAGGTGAAGGCATCGCCAGCATCACCTGGCTCAAAGAAAAAATCGCCGAACTCGAATAAAACCGCAGCCCACCCTCCACCAAAGCAGGCTGGTTTTTAGGAATCAGCCCCCAGAAATGTCGTCAATCACAATAAACGGCGAAGACGTCTCCTCCCCGCAAACGCTGTAAAAGTAAAACGTGTATTCCCCTCCCACCGTCAGGTTGGAGAAGGTGTAGCTCGCACCTGGTAAAATAACGACCACCACTCATTCGACCAAGCCATCGCCAGATGCACAAAAAAAGCAATCCAAATCGTCCCCGTCTGCAAGGTGAGCAGGCAGAGGACGATGCCGAGCGGCACTGCTCCCACCGTCTCTTTCCAACCCTTCGGCACGTGGACGAGGGCGTAAAAGGCGACGTTTAGCGTGATTGCCAAAGGCTTGCCCATGCTTTGCAGGCAGGAAAACAGCAGGTAGCCCCGAAACAAAAATTCATACGCCAGCAGGTAAGCCGCCCAGGTCAGGGCGCTGCCGAGCAGCACTCCCCTACTCCACTTGGATGCTCGGATTTGCGGGTACGTGGCGAGGTTGTCGGGCGTCCTGGCAGCGAAAAAATTGAGCAGGACGACAGCGGCGGACAAGCCTGCAATCCAAAAAAGCGAGGTGCTAACGTTTTGAAATTTCCAGCCAAATTGCTGAAAATCAAGCCCTTGTCCTAAAATCAGCGCCGCCGGAATGATGCCATAAAAAAAGACGCCCGTTAGCCGCTGGAAGTAAATCCAATAAACGAGCGTCTTTTCTGCGCCCCATTTTTTCTCAAAAAAGGCACGAATGGAAGGCGATTGCGTGATGAAATGATAGCTGATGAAACCGAGCGTGAGCGCCGAAATAGAAAGGACAGCCAATTGTTGATTGTTGATTGTTGATTGTTGATTGTTAATTGTTGAGCGGCGAAAGTACCGGCGGTTTTCCAACAATTAACCATCAACAATTAGCAATCAATTTTCCCTTTTGATGATTTTCACCTCCACCCGCTGATTCCACTTGCGGTTCACTCCCTTCGGGTCGGGTTTCCCCGGCTTGTTCTTTCCAAAAACTTTTCGGGTAATTCGCTGAGAATCAACTCCTTTTCCGGTCAGCCATGCAATAATAGTATCTGCACGCTCGGCGGCAAGTTTGTTGCAATATTCGTCGGAAGGAATGCTATTGGTGTGCCCTTCCACGATGGCGAGATGCTGCGGGTTTTCTTGAAGCAGGCGAAGAATTTCTGCAAGCGTCTCAAAATCCTTCTCCATGAGCGAAGCCGAATCCGCCCGGAAATAAATATTAGCCACATACTTCACCGAAAACTCCACCATTTTTCGCACGGTGTCTTGCTGCTGAGGCGGTGGCGTTCCAGACGTTTCAGGAGCGTTCTCTGGCGGCGTTTTTTCCTCGAGCGGCGGCTGCCCTCCTTTCTCAACTATCAACTCCGGTGGTGTTTGCGGAGGCAGTGCAACTGGCTGGACAGGTGACGTTTCCGGTTTCGGACTTGGCGCTTCGGGCTTTTTTTCAGCAGGAGAAACAGGCTTCGTTTCTTGCTTTTTTGCCGTCGCTGACTCCCCTTTAGGGGCAGGGGGTGGTGGTGGCGGAGGTGGCGGCGGAACAGCAGTTACTTCAATGTTCCGCACCTTCGTCACCTTGCAACCATTCCCCGTTTGAATGGAAAGCGAAATGGATTTTTTGCCCGCCGAGTTAAATGTCACCTTGTGGGGCCCCTTTCCAACGGCACTTTGCGGCTTTGCCCCAACGCCAAAATTCCATTCCCACTTTGAAATGCCGCCGCCAAAACTGGAGGCGTCTTTGATGACCAACTCCTTCTCTTTTTCAATTTTCAACTTGCTCACCGTGAAGTGCGCAACGGGCCCCACAAACGTTGCCGAGCCGCCAAATTCAATGGAAAAACCATTGCCCGTGTTGTGGTAGTTGTTGACCATCAAGGCATAACTCCTGCCCGACTCCATGTTGAGCGGCGCCAAAAAATTGTCCTTTTCCTCGGCGCAGCCTTGGTCTTCGACCACATCAGAAGCGGTCGTTCTCAAGCCCGTCGAGCCGGTACATTTTGCCCAAAGGCGGTAAGGTTGACCGACATTTTCACCGGAAGCCATGCACCGCACCGGGATTTTCACGGAGCAATTTTCAACGCCATTCGGCAGCAAAAACAGCGCAAAATCAAGGTCGTCGGCTGGATTGACAGGGCGGAGCGTGAAGGTCAAAGTGCCGCCTTTGTTGCACGTCCATTTGTACCAGGCAGAACTGGATTCTTCCGGCAGGCAAATGCCGCCCGTCAGTTCGCTGCGGTTTTTACCTGCGCCCTGCACGACGGGCACGGTGAACGGTGACTTGTCACAAAGCACCACCGCCGACGAGCAATCCGACGACGGCGACGGCACCGGGCTGAAATTATTGACGCAAAGCTGGAACGTCCCGGTTTTACCATTCCGGGCATCTACACGTATATAATAGGTACCTCCAACGGCAAGGTTTGAAACGAAAGTCTCCACAATATTGAAGCCCCGGCTGTCGGAAATGCAGGCGATTTCTTGCAGCCCCTCCTTGCAAGTGCCTTTGTAAACTACCAATTGCGGATACTGCAAACTGCCCTTCGGGTTGTTGTCAATTGCTCCAATCACGCTGATATTCAACGCCGTAGCAACGGACACAAACTGAAACCAAACGTCATTGTCCGGCTCCGAAACGTAAGGTGGAAAGCACACCGGGTTGTCCACGCCCGATGCCGTCGCCCCTGCCGTCGTGAATTGAGCGGAAGCGCTGCACCAGTTGGTCACGTCGGCGAGCTTCGTTGCCTTGGTGCAATGGTCGTTGGCAGGCGCAGCGGCGGTAGCGGCGGCTTGCAAAAACGTTGGGAGTAGAATTCCCGCAAAAATCAGACAGGTTAAGTGAAGCTTCATCGTATTTCGGGTTGTGCTGGCTTGTTGATGCGTTGGTTTTCCCAAAACGCAATGCCAAGTTAGACGGTTTTTCCAAGGCATTGGTTAATGAACGTGAGCAGGCAAAGGTTTCGTTTTCGTCGCAATCTGTCTAATTTCCCGCTTCAGTAAACTGGTTGACCCAAAACATGATTTTTTGAAACACATAGTCACATAGAAAACATAGAAGTGGTTGATTTTCAGTGCGACTATGAGTTCTATGTGACTATGTGTTTCAAAAAAAGTGTGTTGAGACTGCCACTTGAAAATCACTTTCGCTCAATCTTTCCCGACATGAAATGGTTTCTCGCCCTTCCTTTTTTCTGCTTGGCAATCAATGCTTTAGCCCAAAACTCAACCGAAGACCCGGCGCTCCGCAAAAAGGCAAACGACCTCGCCCACCGCTTCATCATCGTGGACGGGCACGTGGATTTGCCGTACCGCCTTTCGGTCAAAAACTTTAGGCTGACCAAAGAATTCCTTGGCATCCCGGTCGAGTCTGCCGAAGGCGATTTCGATTATGTCCGTGCAAAAAAAGGCGGCTTGACCGCTCCGTTCATGTCCATTTTTGTCCCTGCATCCTACCAGGTAAAGGGCGGCGCAAAAGCCTACGCCGACTCCCTGATTGACATGATAAATGGCATCATCGTGGCACATCCCGACAAATTCGGGCAGGGAAATTCGCCCCGCCAAGTCCGGGAAAATTTCAAGCAAGGCAAAATTTCCCTCCCGATGGGCATGGAAAACGGCGCTCCGATTGAAAACGACCTCGCCAACGTCGCCTATTTTCATCGCAGGGGCATTCGCTACGTGACCCTCACGCATGGCAAAGACAACCAAATCTGCGACTC
>CAZHLB010000049.1:0-17155 GCA_964533005.1 uncultured Saprospiraceae bacterium | reverse complement strand
GCTCTTTTCAGCCAGCCAAACAAGTTTGGCGGCTACACTATCGAACTCGATATGACGACATTACGAAACAACAAGTTTTTTCAATGCCCTGAAAGCAACCGGCTTGTGTTCTTCTGGCTGTTTTGTTTTGCTGTTTTGTTCTCTCTGGTATTGATAGCGAATCCAGGATTTTTCAGTCATTCCGAAATAGAAAAAGCCGACTACATCCATCAGCTTGGACTTGCCTTGACCCTGGGAAAGGACATGCCCTTCGTTTCAAGTTTTTTAGAGGGCATGATGTCGCATTTTTCCTTCAAATACCCTTTTTGGGTGCATTTGATGACGGTGCTGATTCATGGAGCCGTTGCATGCCTGCTGTTTTCGGCAATAGTTCGGGTGCAAGGAAATCGAAGGTTTGCCTGGGCAAGCGCACTGATTTTCTTAGCCTGTCCCCTGGTCACTTTTTCAACGGCTTGGGCAGGGGCAACTTCAGAGTTGCTTTACGTCCTTTTCGGGTTGGTTGCCTTCAATTCAGCGCACGATTACATCACGGAAAAAAGAAGGGGCAGCGCTTTGCTGGCAACCTTTTTTGCTTCCCTGCTGGCAATGGTTTGCAAACAAACCGCCATTGTTTTTCCGCTGGTTTTGCTGCTTATCTTTTACTTTTTTCCAGCTGAAAAGGCAGAAAAGAAAAGGATATGGATGGCATTTTTTGCCTTCTCGATTCCGGTGCTGCTTTATTTGATGTATCGAATGTTGCCAATGAATGTAGGTACACAAGCGGCTTCCCATCCGGGATTGGCGGAGGGACTTTTCGTTCCTTTCATTTATCCCTTTTTGCCCTTTTTGACCGAATCTCATACCTGGGTGCTTCAGTCTTCTTTAAACATCGGGGCTGCGGTAGTCATGTTCGTCGTGTTATTGTTCTTGCTTTGGCGGGCGTTTTCAATAAAAGCTGTCTTGGCTTACTTGCTCCTTTGCCTGGTTTTTATACTACCGGCAATGTTTACTTCGGATGCCGGAGCGCATAACCTGTACGGTTTGGGGATTCCATTCAGCCTTGCTTTTGGAGCCTTGCTGACCGTGAACCGGGAGGAAACAAGCAAAGCAATGCGGTTCATTGCGATTGTACTGCTGGCAGTGAGTTTCTTTCACACCTTAGTCATTCAGCATTATTTCTATAAAACCGGCTCCTGCATGAATAGCATTGCCATTACCACGAGCAGCGCCTACTTAGCAGACGGAAACCCGGAAAAGATGAGCATCCTCGTCCAACCGAATGCTCCGGGATATGTCTTGAAGCGTTTCATCCACGAAAGAAAAACAATTGCGCCCGGCTCCCCTGTGGAGTTCGAGGTGGTGGATTGGGACAAGCGCAACGAGGTGAAAACAGGTTATGTCCTCAACTGCTATTGCCAGGTGCATGAGCATCCTGATTTAAGGTTGAAAGTGAGCAAATGGGGTCCCCAGGATATGGTTGCAAACACAAACCCGAACCCGCAACCGGACGGCACGGTAGGCACGTGGATTCAAGTTTCCGGCACGGAAAATTTGGGCGAATTAGAAGTGCTGCTCGCCGGTCAGCTGGCGAAATTGACCTCCGTCCAGCCTCAAATGATAACGGCAACGTTCACGCCCGACCATTTCGCCCAGGCTGGCGACAAGGAATTTGCCATTCGGCAGGTTTCCACCGGGAAAGTTTTTGTGGTCGGAACGGTTCACATCTCCCCATCCAGGTAACCAATGACGATAGACCTGCGCCCGGTTCAATCGTACAGCTCGAAAAAAAATTGGAAATGGAACTCCTGAACGATAAAGATGCTGCCGAGCCAAAAACCGACCCCGGCAAAGGGCGGAGCGGTTTCGCTTCGGCTACCTGGAAGTTGAAACTGGCTGCCGTTGTAGTGCCAAGCTCCCTTTTCCTGGCAATGCTTTGGTGGCTTGGCAATCACATTACGCTCGAAGGCGAGAGCCTGACTCGCATCGTTCACATCAAAGCCTACCGCTCCCTGCCCGGTTGGTTTGGCAAGCCTGCCATCGGCATCTACGAGGCAGACCCGGTAATAGGCTGGCGGAACAAGCCCTCATCGGAAGGCAGACACTACGTGCCTTATAGTTTCGACGTCCGCTACCACATTGACAAGGAAGGCAACCACATCACCCAAGCCAGTTACGATTTGCCAAAAATCCTGTTCATCGGTTGCAGCTTTACTTTTGGGCATGGTGTGGAGGATGACTCCAATTTTGTTGCGATTCTCCAATCGAAACTGCCGGGTTTCAAACTGGTAAATGCAGCCGTGAACGGTTATGGGACAGGGCAAATGTACCTGGCACTGCTGCAAGCTCTCAAAAAATACAACGATATTGGAATAGTGGTTTACCCTTTCTTCAACCAACATGCAGAGCGAAATTATCTGCGCAAAAGCTGGTTGGAAAAATTAAACCTCGGACGGCAAAACGTTTTTTTCGACCTGGAAAACGGCAAGCTGGCTTATAAAGGTTTGTCAGACTTGAAACGAGACGGCATAACCGACACGCTCATTTTGAAAAAGAAGGAAGCTGAAATCAGCTATGCGCTTGTCAAGGCAATGGCAGATTCTTGCAGCGCACGGGGCATTACTTTTATGTTGGTGCATCTGCCTGAATGGAAGGACGGTGATTTGGATGCCCAAATAAAGCCTATCGTTGACGCTGCCAATTACCTCGACCTTCGGCAAACGATTGATATAGATACCATCATATTGCCGATTGACGGGCATCCGAATTCCAAAGGGCACCGGCTCATGGCGGCGCAGCTTTTTCCTTTTTTGCAGAAGCAACTTTCTTTGCGTCCCTCGACACCGGCGGCGCAGGAGGCGCAGCGACCTTTTTAGAAAGTTGATAAAGGTTGAGGCTCATGTCGTGTTTGGCGCAAAATCCCGCCCACCCCCCGTTCGGGGGCCCCCCGCATTTGCCCGCCGAACTGGGGTTCGGCGGTACGTTTCACCCAAAACCGACATGAGCCAAGGTTGATAAGGGTTAATAAAGGTTGATGCGCATCAATCTTTATTAACCCTTATCAACCTTTACCAACCTTTATTAACCCTTATCAACCCTTATCAACTTTCAATGCGAGCATCACTAATATAGCGCAGATATGGAGACTGAATATGCTAAAAAAATGAACGAAGAAATCAATCGCTACAAGGATGTTTTGAACATCCACGAGCTACCTGAAATCTTCCATTACTGGTCGAACAAGTACCTGTTGCCCATCATCCGGTCGTATGGTTTCCCGAACCTTCAAGCTATTTACGTGCATTACATGAGGGAAGCCTGTCGAAACAATCCGGGCAAAACGATGCGCTTCGTCAGCATCGGTGCGGGAAATTGCGAATTGGAAGTGGCGCTGGCGTCCAAGTTGCGCAGCTCTGGCAAGCGGAATTTCATCTTCGAGTGCCTCGACATTAATGCCGACATGCTTGGCAGAGGGGCGCAGATGGCGAAGG
The DNA here is from genome assembly GCA_964533005.1 of uncultured Saprospiraceae bacterium. Taxonomy (GTDB): domain Bacteria; phylum Bacteroidota; class Bacteroidia; order Chitinophagales; family Saprospiraceae; genus UBA6168. The sequence continues at coordinate 13,688 of CAZHLB010000049.1, read as the reverse complement.
AAAAAAGCGTGGACGACCTCATGGAATTCAAAGCGGTTGACCTCAATTTTTGGGAGGTAGCGTATCAATACGACATCATCATTGCCGCCCAATGCCTGCATCATTTTGTAGAGTTGGAGGTGATTTTTGACAAAATATACAACTACCTCTCGCACAGCGGCTACTTCATCACCCACGACATGATTGGTAGAAACGGGCATCTGCGCTGGCCCGAAACGCTCGACATCCTGAATGATTTTTGGAAAACCCTGCCCGACAAATACAAGTATAACCACCAGTTGCAACGCCTCGAAAAGGAGTTCTCCGATTGGGACTGCTCGATGGAAGGCTTCGAGGGCATCCGGGCGCAGGACATCCTGCCGTTGCTGGTGCAAAAATTCCACTTCGAGTTTTTTGTTTATTGGGGCGGCGTCATTGACGTTTTTGTTGACCGCAGCTTCGGGCACAATTTCAACCCCAATTCCGAGTGGGATTGCCGCTTCATAGACAGTGTGCAGGAGTTGAATTTTGCAAAAACACTGGCAGGCGTCGTAAAGCCCACGCAGATGATTGCCATCATGTCGAAAGCGAACGTTTCACGCAAGCTATTTTGGTATGGGTTGACGCCGGAGTTTTGCGTGAGGAAACCTGAACTTTAGTTATTGGCTTTTGCCATTTCTGCCAATTGCCAATAGTCAATTTCAAATAGCATGAACCTAACTGAACTCGCTGAAAAATACCCCGAATTGCGCCAGCTTTTGACCAAATATCAGGGCTACGAAAAGAATGACCTTTTTCCGCCGGGGCATTTTTATTCCCCCGTTTTTGACGTGGAAGAACTCAAATTGCGGCAGGACAAAATCTGGACGGGCGTGGACAAGAAAGAGGTGGCAGGCATTGACCTCAACGACGAGGGGCAGGTCGCCCTGGCAACCAGTTTTGAAAAATACTATGCTGAAATGCCTTTCGACAAAGGGCTGCCGGACTTGCGCTACGCTTTCGTCAACGACTTTTATTCCTACACGGACGGCATCACTTTGTACTCGATGATGCGGCATTTTCAGCCAAAAAGAATTGTGGAAGTCGGCTCCGGGCATTCTTCGGCGCTCATGCTCGACACGAAGGAGCATTTCAAAATGGACACGGAACTGGTTTTCATCGAGCCTTTCCCGGAGCGCCTGAATTCGTTGCTCCGCCAAAACGACCGGGAGCAATGCCGGGTCGTGGTCAGCCCGGTGCAGGAAGTTGACCCGGCTTTTTTTGCGGGTTTGGGAAAAAACGATATCCTGTTCATTGATTCCTCTCACGTGGTAAAAACCGGGAGCGACCTGCATTATTTAATATTCAAGGTCATACCTGCATTAAATCCGGGTGTGCTTATCCATTTTCACGACGTTTTTTACCCCTTCGAATACCCCAAAAATTGGGTTTTCATGGGTCGCAACTGGAACGAAGATTACTTCCTGCGAGCGTTTTTGATGTACAACAACGCTTTCCGGATTCGCTTTTTTGCGCACTTCCTGCACGCTCATTACAACCATGTTTTTGCCAATATGCCGCTTTGTTACAAAAATATCGGTGGCAATATTTGGCTGGAAAAACTGGCATAGCCCAGCTTTTCAAACCCGGTTTTCGCCAATTAAAAAATGCTCAATATGGAGAATATCATCAATCCCGCCCACTTGAAAAATACGGCTGCCATCGCCGATTCTTTCAAGAATGCTTTTCCGTTCAAGCACGTATTGCTCGAAAATTTTCTGGACGCCTCTTTTTTGGATGCCATCCGGAAGGAATTTCCCAACCCGCCGCCGCCGGCTGAATTGAAAAACGAATTTGGAACAAGAAGCCTCAAACACGCAGTTCAAGACATCCGGGATTTGGGCGAGACGTTCCGGGCTTGGGACAAGCTATTGTCCTCCGAGCGTTTTATCAACTGGCTTTCCGCCATTACCGGCATCGAAGGGCTGTTGTACGACCCTGAATATCACGGCGCCGGAACGCATAATAATATGCACGGGCAAAGCATGAACGTGCATATTGATTTCAATTATCACCGGACGACAGGATATCACCGGCGGCTCAATTTAATAGTCTATATCACGGAAGAATGGGAGCATGATTGGGGCGGTTCTTTGGAGTTGCATAAAAACCCCTGGAACCCCGAAACCGACGAGTGGGTGACTTATCCAAGCTTTGGAAACAATGCCGTTTTTTTTGAAACCAATGAAATATCCTGGCACGGATTCGAGGAAGTGACTTTGCCGGAAGACAAGCGCCACTTGTCGAGGAAGTCGCTGACAGTATATTATTATTCGAAAGAGCGCCCGCAAGAAGAAATCGGGCGCAAGCACACCACCATCTACGTGCCCCAACCGATGCCTCATTGGGTGCAGCCGGGGAAGCCACTCTCCGGAGCGGAATTCCAGGAATTAAAGGGAAGCTTTGTGAAGCGAAATAACTTCATCAAGGCGCTGTATGACAGGGAGACGCAGTTGTTGGAAATGATTGACAACCAGCAACACTTATTGAACTTATATGCCGGAGCATTTCAGTTGCCGATAATAGGTTTTGTAAAACAAGTCGGCAAAGCAAGCGGCGTACTTCCGACATTGGCAGTAAATGATGATTTGTCGGTAGCAATTGAGCCGGTGCGGGCTTTCAGCAAAGTGGTGCTGGAAGGTTACGTGCCTAAATTTGTGAATGACGGAAAGAATACGTTGACCCTTGAAATCAATGGCTCACCCGTTGCTACGAAGCAGGTAAGCGACCTTTTTAAACTTGAAATACCGCTCCAAAAGCAGGCGGGTGACAAATTCAACCTGCGCATTTTCGCAGAAAAAAAGGCTAGTCCAAAAGAAATGGGACTGAATAATGACGAGACGTTATTTCACTACGTTTTTGCCAACCTGACTTTTGAATGAGCCAATATTTGCCAACCGACATGGCTACCGGGGATGCGTTTCCACCATCAAGCAATATGTACAAAATATCATTTGTCGTTAACGATCATCCTGCGCTTTATTTTCAGGCAGAGCTGCTTCTGCTTTCATTGGAGTGCTTCGCCAGGCACAAAAAGGAAGATATTTTGGTGCAATGCACCAGCCTGGTCAACGACACTTTTTTGTCCTTTTTAAAGGACAATCATTACAACTACACCATTTTTGAACCTTATTTGGACGGAAAATACTGCAACAAAATCAAGCAATTGGAGGCATTCCAATCGGCTGAGAATTTCCAGGGAGTGTTTTTGCTCGACACGGACGTTTTTGCTCTGTCTCCAATTCTACCGCCCAATCCTCACGTTTTTTGTGGCAAAATTGTGGACGGGCCCAACCCCCCGCTCGAAGTCTTGTCAAGAATTTATGAAGCCGCTCAGCTAAATCATGGGCAAATTGTGCTCCCTGATTGGGATTGGGGAAAGAGCACAATTTCGGGATATTTCAATGGAGGGTTTTACTACATTCCCAAAAAATATATTGCTGTCATCACAGAGGGGTGGCAAAAATGGGCAACCTGGCTGTTCGCCAGACCTGAACTATTCCAGACGAATGAGCAAACCATCTTTGTCGAACAGGTTGCCATGTCCATGGCAGTCAGCGAAGCGCAAATTGAATATATCCCTATTGCCTCCAACTATAATTGTCCTATCCATCATCCGGGCGCCCTTCGCTTTTTTGAAACCAACAAGCCTGTTTTCCTGCTGCATTATCACAGAGAGCTGAATGTTTTCGGTTTATTAAATACAGAGTCCGCAAGCAATGACGCAATAATAAGTGCTATTCGAAAAGCCAATGCTGCCATAGCGGCTCATGCTGATTTTTCTTTTTTTGAACAATACAGGCAAAGTTTAATCGAACCCATTCAGCATACGGAAAAAACACGGCAATTATTCGAGCAATTATCCTCTATGATTGCGCAACGCAGGAATAAGTTGAACTTGATTATTCATTGTGGAACGCCAAAAACCGGCACGACAAGCCTGCAATTTTTCTTTCACCACAACTACCAGGCATTCCTCGATTCCGGTTTCCTCTATCCCAACCTATACTTGAAGACTTATGCCCCTAAACACCAATGGCTTATGCGTTCGTTGATAACTGCCGACGTAGAAATGCTCATCAGAAATTTCCAGGTTATTTTTTCCGAACTCCGAGAAGATACCCACACGATTATTCTTTCGACCGAAGGAGTTTACAATCACTGGAACGATTACAGCCAGGAAGCAAAATCTTTTTTGAGCGTTCTGGGAGAGCTTTTTAATACGGAAGCATGGCTTTGGCTCCGGAACCCGGTTTCTTTCATAGATAGTTTGTACCGCCAATGTTTGAAAAACCCGCAGATTGTGAGAGCCTGCTATGGTACGGATATGTCTTTGCCGGAAATGTTGCAGGACAAATGGTTTGCCGGGCATTTAGATTATCTCGGGTTTGTTTCTGAAATAACTTCAATATTTGGTAGGGAAAACGTGAAAGTTTTCCAGCACACCGGAGACATTATTTACCAGGTAGAACAGACGCTAAAACTAAATGCTCCATTTAAAACACCCGAAAAAGAAAACATTGGATTAAGTGACTCCGCGATTGAGCAATTGAGAATCATCAATAGATTTCCCCTCACGGTCGAAGAAAAAGAAGAATGCGTGAACCTGCTTACTACCATTGACAATATAACTTCAAGATACCCCCAACCCAAAAAGGTGGAGGATAATGAATCAATCCGGCTTATCCATGAACTAAGTTCCCTCCAAATGGCAGCCTTAAATAGACATCATACCGCAAAAATTTAAAAGTGCATCAATTTCATTTTCCAAAGGGATATCTGCCGCAGCGCCCCAGTCTGCCAGCTTAATCCTGGAAACAAGCAATGGTTCGTGATAAGAACCATGTCCATCCGCAGGTACTTCCATGGGCAAGGGTTGGCAGTGCATAAGTTCATACCTCGACTGCACCAATTTTGCCATTTGCAGCACCGTCATGTTATGGCTTCCTGCCAAATTGATGGTGCCAGTGAAAAAGTTATTGTTTGTACTTTCAGCATGTATCGCTTGCTGAACAAACCGGCAAATTTCTTCTATTGCGATAAAATTTCGCCACTGCCTGCCATGGGTCTTCAACACAAGTTTGCCCTGTTGGACTGCCTGCAAACACAGGTCGTTAACCAGTAATGTCCAGCGGTTCACATCTGCAAATAAAGGAGGGCCAATGGCATTGCTCAAGCGCAATATCAGGTGTTTGAAATGCTTTTGGCGTACCGCCATATTTACAAGTTGCTCGGCGGCATGATGGGCTATGGCATAAGCATGACCCGGCATTGCCGGGCTTGTTTCGTCTATGTAGCCGGGAAGTGGATTGCCATATACATGTATGGTGGAAAATTGCAGAAATAGATTCAGTGAACTGGTATCCACCGCCTCGAGCAGCCTCCACGTATGACCTGCCGTGTGCATCAGTGCGGCAACCGGGTTTTTTCCAGCGAGGATTTCATTGGCGGCAGCCAAATTGATAACGACCTGTTGCTCTTTGAGCAAGTCAGCCATAAGGACAGGGTCTGCGTAATCTATTTTTTTTACCCTGACACTTCGTAACTGTTGCACCGCTTCAGGTACATTACACCGCCTGCTCGTGGCTGTTATTTCATATAAGCCCGTCGCATCAAGATGGGCAAGGAGGCGGCTACCCAAATATCCCAGCCCACCTGTAACAAGAATTTTCATCAAAACTGAAAGGATTGAAAACTGATATTGCCACCTTGTAGTGTGACCATTTCACCAGCATCATGTTCTATATCGGCTATATTTAGGATGAGATTGAGACCTGGCTCCATTCCTTGCATATTAAACCAGTAGCCTGGTGGAATCGTCAACCTGCCATAATTGGAGCGCGACAACTCAAATTCTTTTGTTACTAATTTGCCTGCTGCTTTGGATGCGGAGCCATCAATTACACAGAATTTCACACCACCCACTGGAACTATCAGATTGCAAGTCATCCGGGTATGTTTGCGCCAGTTTTTAGTTTCACCATAGAATACCGTGCTGAAATAGGCTTCCCCAAAGCCGACGTAGTCCGGAGAGGACGCTTTTAAAGCGTGAAGCACTGCCCCACCCGTACCTTCAATTATTTTCAAGGGCGTGAAATGGATATCCATTCTTGATTTCTTTTAGTAGCCAGTTCGATATATTTATTGATTTGTTCCACCGTAAAACCAGTCATGTTTTCAGCCTTCCCTTTATAAAAGTGTTGGTACCATTCGTTGGTAAAAGCCGCTGTTTCGGTAAACCGGAGGGTTGGACGCCATTGCAGGAAGTGTAGAGCCTTGTCAATGTTGAGTTTGAGGAGACCAGCTTCATAAAAAGCAGGATTAGCTTCAATTTCATACAGCGCCTTGCCGCTCAGGTGTTCCTCCCAGCCCTTGCCAATTGATTCAATGAGTTCCAATACAGTTTTGTTTTGTTCCGAATCGGGCCCAAAATTGAAGGATTCTCCATTGAGTTGCGATTGTCGCGTGAGTAGCTCACCTACCCGGAGGTAACCGCTCAGCGGCTCCAATACATGCTGCCAAGGTCGGGTAGCAAAAGGGCTTCGGATAGAGACAGTAAAACCTTCTGACCAGGAGCGAATGCAATCAGGCACTATGCGGTCGGGAGCCCAGTCGCCTCCACCAATTACGTTGCCGGTTCTTGCAGTTACCGCTCGTTTGGTTAAATCATGCCGTATAAAGGAGTGATAAAAGGAATGAAACGCCAGTTCTGCTGCTCCTTTGGAGGCACCGTATGGGTCTTTGCCCCCCAAACGGTCGTTTTCCCGATATCCCCAAGTCCACTCTACGTTCTCATAACACTTATCACTTGTAATGTCTATGAGCACACATGAACGCTTAATTTTACTAAATGCATCGAGCACATGTACAGTGCCAAGGGTATTGGTAGCAAATGTCTCTACAGGATCCTGATAGGAGCGTTTTACTAATGCCTGGGCGCCCAAGTGAAAAATAAAATCAGGTTGCACTTCTGTAATTACTTCCAGAACGGCTTCCCTATTTTGTAAGTCACCCCAATATTGCCGGATACGTTCTTCCAGGTGATTTGCCGCAAAGAGGGAGGGAACCGTAGGGATGTTATCAGAAAATCCGCTGACCTCAGCGCCTAATATCAGGAGCCATTCGCTCAGCCATGACCCTTTGAAGCCGGTGTTGCCAGTGATGAGCACTCGCTTGTTCCTATAATTATCGCCGAAGAGAATCAATTTACCCATAGTTTCCACGGAGCATTTGATTGTTGCCAGCATTCCTCGAGTTGAACCTTGTCACGCAGGGTATCCATACACTTCCAGTAACCCCGGTGGCGATAGGTAAATAACTTGCCTTCCGAAGCCAATCTTTCCAACGGAGCATGCTCAAAGACGGTCTTGTCACCTTCCAGGTAATCGAGTACACCGGTTTCACAGGCGAAGAAACCACCGTTTATCCAGCCCTGGTCACCCTTGGGTTTTTCTTTGAAGGCAGTAACCCGGTCATCGGTGTCTGTTTCCACCAGTCCGAACCTTCCTTCCGGTTGAACGGTGGTCATGGTGACAAGACCGCCGGATTTTTGATGGACTGCCAGTAGCGCCCGCAGGTCAATATCTGCTACGCCGTCGCCGTAAGCAAGCAAAAAAGTATCCCCGCCGATAAAGGGTCCTGCTTTCTTGATGCGCCCTCCGGTCATACTGTCGTGTCCGGTATCGAGTAGCGTCACCTTCCAGGGTTCAGAAGAATTGTGGTGAAAGGTGATGGAGTTAGTTTGCAGGTCTATTGTCAAATTGCTATGGTGGAGGTAGTAGTGAATGAAATATTCCTTAATCATGTATCCTTTATAGCCCAGCAAAATGACGAAATCATTGAACCCCTGTGCGCCGAATATCTTCATGATATGCCACAAAATAGGTTTTCCTCCGATTTCAACCATTGGTTTGGGACATATACCTGTTTCCTCGCTTAGGCGAGTACCAAAGCCTCCGGCTAATATCAATACTTTCATTTTTTTGATTTTACATTACACGAACTGGCGCCAGTTTTCCAAAAAGCAAAAAGCGCCAACCAAAATAACTCTGGTTGGCGCTTTTCTTACGCCTTATTGAAACTGCCGGATTAGTTGTTTACCAGCACCATTTTCTTGGTAGCGATGATTTTGCCATCCACCACGAGGGTATAGACGTACTCGCCCGGAGCCAACTCTTTGGCTTTGATATTCAATGTGCCAGGACCTTGTGCATTCGGCAAATCCACTTTGCGCATCAAAGCGCCCTGCGGATTGGAAATCTGGATGTAAGCACTGCTGAATGCCGCTCTTGGAAGGCTGTATTCAATCGTAGTGTTTTCGTTGAAAGGATTGGGAGCATTTTGCTTCAGGGAAGCGCCGTCCATGCCTTCCAGCGTCACGTTGGTATTGCTGGTCGAAACCCCGCCGTTGGCAAGCAATTCTTCAATCCTTGCCATGCGAGTTTCGAGTTCTTCGATTCTCTTGTCTTTTTCCTCGATTTGAGCCTGCTGCTCCTTCACAGCGTTGACCAGCATGTAGGTCACCGCAGTTCCGTTGTAAGTCAGCATGGTGGAAGGAAGGTCTAAATGTTGCTCGCCTGGAATTTGCTTCACGGCAACTTCCTCAACCGTGTAAGGAGCCACCTTCTGCATTTCCTGAGCAATGACGCCGACGTATTCCTTGCTGGCGTCGTAGCCGGAACTTTCTTTGTAACGGAAGAAAACCGGTTTGATTTGGAGCACCTCTTTCAAGCCATCATCGAAAGTGCGGACGCCTTGCTTGATGCGAGCATCGGAGGGAGCTGCCCAACTGCCGCCGCCGGGCTTGTTGGCGTCGCCGGTGATGAGGTTCAACGCTTGGGTGATTGCTCCGGCAGCGCCGGCAGTGTTCATCCGGATGTTGCCATCCTGGTCAACCCTCATGCGCTCGGTGCCGAGTACGGTGGTTCTGTTTGCGGCGGTCATGAAGGCTACAACAGTAGCAGCATACTGCGTTCCTGCCCCTCCGCCAAACAATATCTGATTGTTGCTGGCATCGGATTGAGCATTAAAATAGCCAAAATGCGTAGCAGTGCCATCATAATGCCTCATCAAAAAGTTCGACTGCTTGGTCGTGTTAACCCCCGTGGTGTTGGAAACTAACATGGCGCCTAGCACCTCGAGTTTCCTATCGGGGGTAGTGGTTCCGATACCAACCTTTCCATCGGCAGCAACTTTCAGTTGACCGAAAGAAGGCAGCGTGAAAAGGCAGCCAAAAACTGCCGTCAGAAGTAGAGTGCTCAGAATTTTCATGTTGAAAAGGTTTAAAAATTTGTGGAAGAGTTTTTTTTTGTCTGGTCGTTTGAGGAAAGCCTGACAAAGATAGACTCTTGCGAGGTTTGTTTAATTCTACCCGGTAAATTCTTTCCGCTTTTTTTATCGTTTTTGGAGTTTTGTTCCAAAAGGAGGGCATTCATTAACCAGGCAGTGTCTTTTTTTCAACGGGTGTGCAGAAATTTTGTTCTTCACCGCCCGACGTAGCTAAGTTCACACAAATCAACCGGCATTTTATTGGAAATCCAAGTTCAACGAGCTGTCGAACCTGCCCCAAAGTGCGTTTCCAGCCATTCCAACTTTTCAATGTCCGCTTGATTTCGTTCCAACATTTCCTGCCGCCGGGCTGCTTTTTCAGCAAGCTCTTGCACGGCTTTCACCAGTGGCACGGTGAATTCTGCGTAGCATAAAGAATAAGGTGTGCGCTCATCCTGCGGTTTGCCGACGCCTGAAAAATCGTAGCCCACCTCCTTTGCCGCCTGCTCCACTTCTTGAGCGATGAAGCCCGTGAAACGCATTTTTTCGATGTCGTACTTGCCTTCCCATTCCAGCGTGTCGCCGCCGGGGCGCATGAACTCGTTCATGGCATGAATGTCCCACTGGTAAGTCACCGGGCGCAGGCGAGTGATGAAATCCAGCCCCGCCACGTTTTCCTGCACATTGCGCTTGAAGCGCCCGTCCGAAGAACTGCTCCACTCCACCTGCCCCCCGATGCTCGTGACGGACGAATTTCCAAAACGGATGAAATTGCTGGAAGCCAAGAGCGCATCGTAACCGATGACGGTAGAATTGGTGCGGTCATTAAAACTAAGGGTTGCGGCGTAGCCTGCCAGCGTGGTGCCGGAGCCGGTCACGTTGTAATAATTCGCATTCACCCCAGCGGCAGTGTTGTCGCTGCCGGTGGTGCTCAAAAAAAGCGCATTGTTGCCGACGGCAGTATTGGCGTTGCCGGTAGTATTGCTGGCAAGGGCGCTCGCTCCGATGGCGGTGTGGGTGTTGCCGGTGGTGTTGGCGTAAATGGCGCCCGTTCCTACGGCAGTGCCACCAAAGCCGGTCGTGTTGTTGCGAAGCGCATCCCTGCCCAGGGCAGTGTTGTTGCTGCTGGTTGTGCTCAACACAAGCGCAGACCTTCCGGTAGCGGTGTTGTTGTTGCCGGTGGTGTTGTCTTCCAGGGTATATGCGCCCACGGCGGTATTCCCGTTGCCGGTGGTGTTGTGATAAAGGGCAAGCCTGCCATTGCCCGTGTTATTGCTGCCGGTGGTGTTGCTGTACATTGCCGACGAGCCGATTGCCGTGTTGCTTGCGCCCGTGGTGTTGAGATAGAGGGTGCTGTAACCAACGGCAGTGTTGCGACCGCCAGTGGTATTGGAAGTCAATGAAAGCGAACCGAATGCCGTATTCAAATCGCCTATCGAATTGGCAATGAGTGTCGAATACCCGTGTGCCGTGTTGAGGTTGCCACTGGTATTGGCTCTGAGCGCATTTATGCCGATGGCAGTATTGGAATAGCCGTCTATGTTGGAAAAAAGCGCTTTCATTCCAACTGCGACGTTATCGCTGCCTGTCGTGTTGGCGTAAAGCGCCTCGTAACCGCAGGCAGTATTCCGGGCGCCGGTGGAATTACTGAAAAGCGCATTGCCGCCACTCGACGTGTTACTGCTTCCGGTCGAGTTGAAAAAAAGTGCATTCATCCCGGTGGCAGTATTGAGCAAGCCGGTCGTGTTCAAGCGAAGCGCACTGACGCCAATGGCAGCATTGAAATTGCCGGTGGTGTTGCGCCAAAGCGCCCGGAATCCATGCGCCGTGTTCATTTCGCCGGAGGTGTTGTCAAAAAGCGCATCCCGCCCGATGGCAGTGTTTTGCTTGCCGCCCGTACCTGCATTTGAAAAAAGCGCCTTTCTACCAACCCCCGTATTGTCATTGCCGCTCGTGTTGCTGAAAAGCGTGGAATCCCCGAAGGCGGTGTTGCGGTTGCCGGTGGTGTTGGAAGCCAGGGCGAGCGAGCCGGTTGCCACGTTGCGGACGCCACTCGCGAGGGCGTTCCCGGCATTTTTACCAATCAGCGTATTGCCGGAGGTGGCGACCAATTCCAACTGGGCATCTCCCGCAGCGTTTTTCCGAAGCGCCATGTTTTCCGTCCCGCCCAGGTCGAAGCGGATGATGTCCTCGTCCGGGCTTTTTTCCACCTGGATTTTTGTGTCGGCGTCCGCATCCTGGATTTTGTTGAAAATGCTGCCCGGCAGGTCAGTCCAGGTGGCTGCGCCAGCGCCGTTGGCAGTTAAAACCTGCCCGCTGGAGGCTGCGCCCGAAGAGAATTTTGCAGCGGTGACGCTGCCGTTGGCAATTTCTGCCGTGCCCACTGCCGTCGTTTCGATTTGCAAGTTGGAGAACGTGCCATCGAGGTCGGCGTCTGCGATGCTGGCATTGGTGAGGTCGTCCGCAGGGTTGGTGTCGCCGGTGTTGCTGATGATGTTTCCGGCGATGCCAATGCCTGTTCCGGCAGTGTAGCCTGCGACGGCAAGGCTTTGCCAGGCTGTTCCATTGAAAAACCAAAAGCCATTGGTCGTCGTGTCGAAGACCAGCAAACCGGCAGCGGGCGAGGCAATTGCCTGTCGCTGCGCCGAGGTCAGGCGTGGGATGAGCATGCCCTTGTCGGTTGCCTGCACTTCGAGCAGGGCGCTGGCATGGGCAGCCGAGCCGTCGCCTTTCAGGCTGAGGCTTTGCTGGAGGTTGGTTTGAGAAAATGCTGCTTTGAAAAACAGCATGAAAATGAGGATGTGGATTGTTTTCATGATTTAAAGAATGTGAGGAGAGAGGGTGTTTTTGATTTTTTTTGGTAGTGTTCAAAAAACTGTGTCAGTTGGAGAATAATTATTTTTGCAAGTCACCCGAAGCGGAGTGGAGCAATGCTGGCGAGCCACTCCACAAGGAATAAGGTGACCGCTATACGTGTATAGTTGAAGGTTCCCGGCTCTTTTGTCGGGAATTTTTTTTTGGCTATACATGGCAGCGTCTATGCCTCCAAAAACGCAACGTATGGAGGGCTGTTTGATGAAGGCGTGTGAGGTCTTTAGGTGGCTGCCACGTTTATTTTTCGTCTTTTACAGCTTGTGTTTTTCGATGCGTTCGGCGAACTCCCGGCGCAAAACCCGGGCGACTTCTGCCCAGGCATGCACCTTGCGTTCCCAGCTTTTTCGCTTGTGCTTCCAAGCCAGGTACAGTAGTTTGAGCAAAGCCTTTTCACTGACGAAAGCTCCTTTGGTTTTGGTCACTTTGCGCAGCTGCCGATGTAGGGCTTCCACCGCATTGGTCGTGTAAATCACTCGGCGCACCGGCTCGGAATAATCAAAGTAGGCGCTGAGTTCCAGCCAGCTTTCTTCCCATTTTTGGCGGATTTCCGGGTATTTTTTATCCCATTTTTCACCAAAAGCAATCAGTGCTGCCTCTGCCGACAACCTGTCTGGCGCTGCATAGACCGTGCGCAAATCTTTGCAGATGGCTTTGTAGTCGCCGTAGCTGACGTGCTTTAGGCTGGTGCGTATCATATGCACGATGCAGCGCTGCACGATGGACTGCGGATAGACTTCCGCAATGGCTTGCGAAAATCCTTTCAGCCCATCCACGCAAAAAAACAGCACGTCCTCCACGCCCCGGTCTCGAAGGTTTTCCAGCACCCTGCCCCAATGTTTGGCCCCTTCCGCTCCACCAATGTACAGCCCTAAAATCTCCCGATTGCCCTCCATGTCAACTCCCAGCACACTGTAGATTGCCTTCGTCACTACTTTGCCGTCTTCTCTTACCTTGTATATAATGCCATCCAAGTAAACAAAGGCGTACAGACTCTGCAAAGGGCGATTGCGCCAGGTTTCCACCTCTTGCCACACTCGCTCGGTGACTTGCGTGATGAGACCCGTGCTGTACTCGATGCCGTACATCCGCCTCATGTGCCACTGGATGTCTTCGTAGCTGTTGCCCATACTGTACAGCGACAGCATTTGTTCCTCCAACTCCGGCGTCAGTGTGCGCTCCCATTTCGGCAACAACTGCGGCTCAAAACTGCCCGCCCGGTCTCGGGGCGGCGTGATGCCTATTTCTCCAAGCGCCGTCTTCACCCGCTTTTCCGTGTGTCCATTGCGCCGGTTCGGAGCTTGCCCTTGTTGCAGGTGCGCCTCCATTTCTCCGTCCAGCGACGCTTCCAGGATGCGCTTTATCAAGCCCGTCATTGCTCCATCAGGGCCTATCAGCCCTTTACCTTCTCTCAATTTTTCAATCGCTTGTCTTTCGAAGCTTTGCTAATCAAATGGCTCGTCTTTTTTCTTTCTCTTTGTTTCCATGTTTCAAAGTTGAAAGTTTTTGCTTTTTCAACTCTGACACACTTT
>CAZHLB010000048.1:0-17294 GCA_964533005.1 uncultured Saprospiraceae bacterium | reverse complement strand
GCTGTTGACGTACAGGATGTTGCCGCCGGGGCAGGTGGGTGACACGTATTCGTCGAAGCCCCTGTCGAAACCTGCGCCTTGCGGTCGGGCGTCGCCGTCGAAATCGGTAGCAGGAGCGCCGATAAAATCACCTGTGTTGATGGCGGGCGAGGCGGATTGCAGGTGCAGGTTGCCGGTCGTGCCCAAGCCAACCGGGGGTTGAAAGACGAAAAGAGGGTCGGCGTCCAGGATGGCAGAGCAAGTAGCTCCTGCCGGGCAGCCGCCTTGCACAATGCTAAACTGAATGTTGGGCATGCTTGCATTCGTATTTACAATCTCCGTGCTGTTTCCCCAGAAGATACAATTCTTTACGCCGGGCGTTGACCCGGCGTTTGCCATGGCGCCGCCGCTGGCAGCCGAATTGCCTGAAAAGGAGCAGTTGGTCACGGTTGGAGAGGCGCTATTGTTTTGCATCCCGCCCCCGTTGCTGGAAGCCGTATTGCCTGAAAAAGCGCAGTTCGTCACGGTCGGGGAAGCGGAAGTTTGGTTGTACATGCCGCCGCCGTTTGTCGCCGAATTGCCGGAGAAGATGCAGTGGCTCACCGTCGGGGAGGAGGCAGTAGCATTGTACATGCCACCGCCGAAGCCGACAGTAGAATTGCCGGTGAATGTGCATTGAGTCACTGTTGGGGCAGAATTGCTGTTGAACATTCCGCCGCCGGAACCATGCACTCCGCTGCCATTGGCGTTGCCGCCCGTGATGGTAAAGCCGTCGAGGAGGTCCGTACTGTTCAGCCCGGAGGCGTAGATGACGTTGTAGCAGTTGTCGCTATTGTTGCCCGTCGTGCCGATGTCGCCACTCAGGGTTGCCACGTTGGTCACCCAGTTCCGCTGCGAGAGCAGAGTCTCGCCACCGGCAAAGCCGCCATAGATTTTCATGTTGAAATCGAGGTAAAAAGTTTTGTGCCTGTCCGTGTTGCCGCCTTGCATAACGGTGGGTTTGTACGTGCCGTCGGCGACCCAGATGTCGGGAGCGCCGGTGCAATATTTCGCCAATTCAAGCGCCGCCTGCAAGGTTTGCACAGCCGTTGCCCAGCTTGCGCCGTCGCCGCCTGCGGGGGCGGAAGCATCCACGTAAACTACCGTTCCGGTAACGCATTTGAGGCGCTCGTCAAAACCCATGTCGAAGCCGGCATTTATGGGGCGAGGGTCGCCGTCGAAATCAGTGGCGGGAGCGCCGCTCGCCGTGCCTGCATCCAGAGCGGGAGAGTTTGGTTTCAGGTGCAAATCGCCCGAAGTGCCCAAGCCGACAGGCGGTTGGTTGATGAAGAACGGGTCGGTGTTCAGCAAATTAGTACAGGTAGCCCCCGCCGGGCAACCGCCTTGCACGATGCTGTACTGGATGGAAGGAGCGGATTGGTTGAAATTGCTAATCTCCGTGTTGTTTCCCCAGAAAATGCAGTTGACCAGGCTCGGCGAACTAAGCGTATTGCGCATCCCGCCGCCCCCCGCCGCAGCCGTATTGCCGGAAAAGGAGCAGTTCTTCACGGACGGGTTGGAAGTGAGGAAGTTTTTCATGCCGCCGCCGAGGGCAGAAGCCGAATTGCCTGAGAAGGAGCAGTTGGTCACACTTGGAGAGGAGGACTGGTTGTTCATGCCGCCGCCGTCGGTCTGCGCCAAATTGCCGGAAAAGGAACTTTGAGTCACGGTCGGGGAAGAGGAGGACTCGTTGCTCATCCCGGCACCATTGCCCAAAGTCGAATTTCCCGTGAAAATGCAGTTGCTTACCGCCGGAGAAGAGGAGGAATAGTTGAACATTCCCCCGCCGTCGTCGAGTGCGAAGTTGTTAGAAAATGTACAGTTGCTCACGGTCGGAGAAGACGAATGGTTATACATCCCGCCGCCGTCATCTCTTTCATCGCCCCCGTCTGCCTGCCCTTTCGTGATGGTAAATCCATTGAGAATGGCAGTGCTGTTCAACCCGGAGTTGTTAATGACGTGGTAGCTGTTGTCGGTGTTGTTGTTTGCAGTGCCGATGTCGCCGCTCAGGATGGTCACGTTAGTCACCCAATTGCGTTGCAAGAGCATGGTTTCCGTGCCGTTGAAGCCGCCGTAGATGGCGACGCCGTTTTTCATGGAAAAGGAAATGTCGCGGTCTGTGTCGGTCGTCGGTTTGTAAGTTCCGGCAGCGACCCAAATTTGGTCGCCCGACGAGGCGGTGTTGATGGCATGCTGCACCGTCTGAAATGCCGTCGCCCAGGAAGTGCCTGCGTCGTTGTCGTCGCCGGTGGGCTTGACGTAGTAAATGACGGCGAGGGCTTCCGCGCTCGTCAGCGTGACGAAGACGGCGAAAAGCAGCCAACGCAAGGGAAAAAAGGAGGACTTTTTCATCTCCAAAAAATTTGAGGGGTGAACCTGGCGGCAATATCTATCCCTCCTCGCCTGCCCTGTCGCCACGAGCAGAAGGAGGGAGTTTTCCGGGCAGCCTTTTTTGAGAAAACGGCTCTCCGAAAATAGGGGCGGCGGCTTCTGCCTTGCAGCCGTTGCGACCGCCCTTCGGAGATGAAATTTTTAGGCTTGTTCGATGTCAGCAAAAATGTAGGTGGGAGCAGGCGGCAAGCTTCCAGGCATCTTGCAAAGCTTACCAGCTATCTTGCAGGTGGGAAAAATCTTTACTGAATATCTTGCATGAAAAAGGCGAAAAGGCAGGTAAAATATTGAAAATCAAGGCGTGGCGCATTGCATGGCGTGTCTTGGCAGCAATCACCGCCGCATCTCCGTCGGTCGCTCCCCGAACTCCTCGAAAAAAGCGTCGGAAAAATAATTCAGCGAAGAAAAGCCTACCTCGTAGGCAATTTCCGAAACGGTCAGGTGGGTCGTTTTTAGCAATTCCCTTCCTTTTTGCAGGCGGATGAGCCGGATGAAACCGGCGGTGGACTTGTCGGTGAGGGCTTTGATTTTGCGGTAAAGTTGCGATTGGCTCAGGCGCAATGCCCGGCTCAGTTGCGGCACGCCAAAGTTGGCGTCTGCCATTCGCCGCTCCAATTCCGCTTTGATTTTCAACAGGAAAGCGTCTTCGATTTGAAAATCTGCCCCCGCTTCGCCGGGCGTCGGAGGCGTCATTTCCGAAAAAACGTCCGTCCTCGCATACCGCTCCAGCAAGCGCCGCCGCAATGCCAGCAGGTTGCGCAAGCGCACTTGCAATTCTTTTTTGCCAAAAGGTTTGGACAGGTAGTCGTCCGCTCCACGTTCCAGCCCTTCGAGGCGGGAAGCGGCGTCGGCTTTGGCGGTGAGCAAAATGATAGGGACGTGGCTCGTGCGCTCGTCGTTTTTGAGGGCTTGCACTACTTCGAAGCCGTCTTTTTCGGGCATCATCACGTCGGAAATGATGGCGTCGGGGATGATTTCGAAGGCTTGTTCGATGCCTTCCCGACCGTTGCAAGCGAAGGCGGTCTGGCATTCGCCGTCGAAACAAGAAGCGATGTAATTGGCAACGTCGGCGTTGTCTTCGATGATGAGCAAAAGAGGCAGCGCATCACCCCCTGACCCCCTAAAGGGGGAACCGACGCCGGGAAGTTCGGAAGTGATTTCGCCAAAAATTTCAGCAGGCTGTTGCCTTTTTGGTTCCCCCTTTAGGGGGTCAGGGGGTGATGCGTGTGTGGGCGCTTCCCGGCGCACGGGCAGTTTCACCGTGAACTCCGCCCCCGCTCCCGGTTCGCTTTTCACGCTGATGTCACCGTTCATCAATTTCACCAATTCTTTCACCAGCGCCAGCCCGATGCCTGTGCCTTCGCCGGGGCGGGTGTGCGTGTCGTCCACCTGGTAAAAGCGGTTGAACACGTGCGGCAGCTTGTCGGGCGGGATTCCGATGCCGTTATCCCTTACGGAAATTAGAAATTGGGAAATTGGGAAATTGCGGGACGGCTTGGTCGCCCCAATTTCCCAATTTCTAATTTCCAATTTCAAATACACATCCCCACCTTCCGGGGTGAATTTGATAGCATTCGACAGCAAATTAGAAATCACCTGTTCCAATTTTTCGGCATCGAAATCCATCTCGCATTGCTTGATTTCCGGCAAAAAATGCAGGCGCAGATTCTTCGCATTGGCAAGCGAGTGAAACGACTCGATGAGGTATTTCAAAAATCCAACTACCTC
Organism: uncultured Saprospiraceae bacterium; assembly: GCA_964533005.1. Taxonomy (GTDB): domain Bacteria; phylum Bacteroidota; class Bacteroidia; order Chitinophagales; family Saprospiraceae; genus UBA6168. The sequence continues at coordinate 13,157 of CAZHLB010000048.1, read as the reverse complement.
GCCCCGTTCGAGATGCAGCGTCATGGCGCCCGAATCCAATTTCGACAGGTTGAGCATTTGATTGACCAGCCGCAGCAGGTTGCCGCCGTTGCGAGCGATGAGGTCGAGATTGGAAATTAGAAATTGAGAAATTGGAAATTGGGAAGATTCGTCCCGAGAACTCGGGATGGATTGCCCTTCCAATTTCCCAATTTCCAATTTCCCAATTTCCGATTTCGACCGCTCTGCCATGCCGAGAATCACGGTCAACGGGGTACGAAATTCGTGAGTGATGTTGGTGTACAACCTGGTTTTCAGGGCAGCCATTTCTTTGAGACGCTCCGCCTCCCGGTGTTCCAATTTGCGCTGCAACTGAAAGCGGTAAACCAGGAAAACTGCCCCCGTCAGCAGCGCCGCCGCCAGCGAAATCGCCCACCACCGAAGGTACCACACCTGCAAAACCGTCACCGGAATCGCCAACTCGTTTTGCGCCGGGTTGCCCCTGAAATTGGTGGCTTTTACCCGAAACACGTATTCGCCCGGCGGCAGGTTTTGGTAATTGGCGACCGGTTTTTCCCGACCCGATGCGAGGTTGTTTTTCCAGGCAGGTTCGTAGCCTTCCAGGTACCAGACGTACCTGTTTTTCGTGGGGTCGGTGTAGCTGGTCAAGGCAAAATGAAAGGTGAGGGATTGCTCGTTGGGTTGAATGACCAGCTCCGGCACCGGGTCGAGCAGGTGCGACTGCCAGACGAAGGTGGTGTCCCGGCTGCGGTCGTATTTGCTGAATTTCGTCCAAACCAGCACGGAAGGCGGCTCGGTCTCACGCTCCAGGTCTGCCGGCAGGAAAGCGTTCAAGCCGTTCAAGCCGCCCATCCAGATTTTGCCATCGGTGGTTTTCAGGTAGGAAAAAGTGTTGAACTCATTGTGCGACAAGCCATCTTCCACGAAGTAGTTTTTCGCCGTGCGGCTGCGAGGGTCGAAGCGGCAAAGCCCGTTGTGGGTGCCGAGCCAAAGCCACCCCCCCTGCCCCCCCTCGAGGGGGGTGTCGTCGGGCACGATGGAATAAATGATGTCGCTGGGCAAGCCGTCCTTGGAGGTGAAAGATTCCAGGATTTTCCCGGCGGCTGGCTCGACCAGCAGCAAACCTTCCATCGTGCCGAGCCAGAGTTTTCCGCCTTCCGCTTCCGCCACGCAACGCAGGTGCGCCTTGCCTTTTTCTTGCAGCAACCCGGTAAACTCGGGTGAGCGGGCTTCCAGGTTGATTTTCACCAAACCTTCTCCCTGCCTGCCAAACCCCCACAACTCGTCTCTTCCCTGCAACAGAAAACAATGTTCCAGCCTGATGCTTTCAAGTTGCGGCGGCAAAACGGTCGTTTTTGAAAGCGGGTCGAACAGGTAAATGCCATCGCCCGCCTCCAGCCATATCCTGCCTTGCCGGTCTTCAAAAACATGTTCTGCTTCCATCTCCAACCTGTATGAATTCAAAACACCCGTGAAGGGGTGTAGCCTGTAAATGTTTTCAGTCTTGCCTGCCATCCAACACGTGCCGGAAGCGGCTGTGGAAATGCTCTTGATGATGTTGATGGAAAAAGGTTGAGAAACGGCGCCTGTGGGTGCGATGGCATACAGGGAACCATAAAACTCCTGGGTAAAAACCTCCCCGTTCTTGCCCTCCACGATGCCTGCTATGCTCTTCCCGCCGGGCAGTTTTTCAGACAGGTTGACCGGCAGGCTCAGGTAGTTTTCAAACAGTTTTTTACGCTTCCTTACTTTCAGAATGCCATCTCCCAGGCTAATCCAGAACGTGCCTTCCTTGTCTTCAAAAACGCCGAACCTGTCCGTTTCCAACCTTCCGAAATCATCCACCTTCCCGGTGGAGGTTTCACAACGAAAGAGCCGGTTATCCTTGCTGACCAGCCAAACGTTTTGCCGGTTGTCCACGCAATACCTTGCCCAATCCTGAACCGGGATGCTCGCTGGGAGCCGAAAAGACTGAAACCATTGCCCTGCCGCCGCCGGGCTTGACGAGGGAAACCAAAACCGCCCTTGCCGGTCAATCGGCAGGTACGGATGCGCCATCGGGAAACCCAGGTGTTTTTGCAGGTCGAAGAACTCCCACCGGGCGCTCGCCAAATCGAAACGGGCGAAATGAAACCAGATTTTTTGGGTAGGTACTTCCACCTGTTGGTTGGTCTTCCAGACCCAAAGCGACTGGTTTCCGTGCAGGGTGACGAAAGACAAACTCCTGTTCGCCCAGGTACCGTAAAGGATGTTCGCTTTGAGGTTGAGTTTCTTGTCACTCGTCCATGTCGTTGGCGCCAACACGGTCTGTTGGTTTTCCAACGCTTTCAGGTAGGGCGTGAAGAAGGAGGAAATGGTCTGGTTGGCTTCGCCGCCGGGTTGAAAAAAGTCTTTGCCGGGTTGGTAATCCCGGAACTCGGCGCTGCCGGGTTCGAGCAAAGCAACGCTCTGGTCAAATTTGCCAACCCAAATGGCGCCATCCGCGCTTTGGCTGACCGCCAGGATGAGGTTATCCTTGCGATGATGTTTGAAGGGAAGAAATTCCTGCCCGTCGTAGCGGTTCAGCCCATAAGTTGTGGCAATCCAAAGGAAGCCTTGATTGTCCTGGCATATTTCATAAACGGAATGGTGGGAAAGCCCGTCGGCTTCGTCGAGGCGCTCGAATTTCAGGTCGGGCTGCGCCTGGGTCAAGCCCTGCGAAAAAAGAAAGATTGCCGTGCGCAGCAGCGGCAACAGCAGACGTTTTCGACACAAGCGCTTCCGGGTGAGCATGGCGGAAAGAAGTTGGATGAGCCTGGAATTTAGTTGCCTGCACAAAATTGGAGAAAGGAGCGAAAAGGCAGGTGTTTTTATTTTTTGGAGGGGATATCAGGCTTCTTCCAAGCCGGTGTGCATGGAGCCTATGCGGATGCGATTGGGCAGGGTGGTGAAGCCTAAATCGAGGGGGGAGAAGAGATGTGGGAATTGCATTGAAGAAGTAGTTGGTGGCTGTTTGGACGAAGGTAGAAGTTTTTGATTTGGTGTGTAAATTGCTGTTCTTGTGAGTCGAAAAGCCTCTGTTTTCTTACCTGTCACTGACAAACTGCACTTCCTCTGCAAGCCGGTTTTACCCTCATTTTTCCTACTTTTGCCGCATGAATCAAGAATTAGAAATATCAGAAGAAGTCCTGCCCCAAAACGGCAATTACGGCGCAGAAAACATCACCGCGCTCGAAGGTCTGGAAGCCGTGCGCAAGCGCCCGGCGATGTACATCGGCACCACCGACGTCAAAGGTTTGCACCACTTGGTTTGGGAAGCCATAGACAACTCCATTGACGAGCACCTGGCGGGCTACTGCTCTCACGTTCAAACCTTCATTCATCCCGACAACAGTATCACGGTCAGAGACAACGGGCGGGGCATCCCGGTTGACATTCAAAAACAGTTGAAAAAGTCAGCGCTGGAAGTGGTCATGACGGTGCTGCACGCAGGCGGCAAGTTTGACAAAAACACGTACAAAGTTTCCGGCGGTCTGCACGGCGTGGGTATTTCTTGCGTCAATGCCTTGTCCGTTCACCTGCGGGCGGAAGTGCATCGGGACGGGCACTCCTACGAACAAGAATACTCCCGTGGCAAACCGCTCTACGACGTGCGGCAAATCGGCAAATCCAACCTGCGTGGCACGTACATCACGTTCAAGCCCGACCACGAAATTTTCGAGACGCTCGAATACAAATACGACACCCTCGCCACCCGCCTGCGGGAGCTTTCTTTCCTGAACAAAGGCTTGCGCATCACCCTGACCGACGAGCGCCACACGGACGAAAATGGCAATTTCAAAAGCGAAGAATTTCTATCGGAGGGCGGCTTGCAGGAGTTCGTGCTATACCTCGACGAGAGCCGGGTGAAGCTGATTGAAAAGCCGATTTACGTCACCGGCAGGGAAGACAACGTCGAGGTCGAAATCGCCATGCTCTACAACACCTCGTACCAGGAGCACGTGTATTCCTACGTGAACAACATTCCTACCGCCGAAGGCGGAACCCACGTCAGCGGTTTCCGGCGGGCGATTTCGAGGGTGCTTGAAAAGTTCGGGCAGGCGACCGGGGTGCTTGCCAAGGCGAAAGTGACCGTGACCGGCGAAGACTACCGGGAAGGTTTGACCGCCATCGTTTCCGTAAAAGTGCCGGAGCCACAATTCAAAGGGCAAACCAAAAGCGAGTTGGGCAACTCCGAAGTCACCGGCATCGTGAGCCGGGCGGTCGGCGACGCACTCGAGCGTTACCTCGAAGAAAATCCGAGCTCCGCCAAGCGGATTTTAGAGAAAATCATCCTCGCCGCCACCGCTCGTGAAGCCGCTCGCAAAGCCCGTGAATTGGTGCAGCGCAAAAGCAGTTTGACCGGCGGCGGCTTGCCCGGCAAGCTCGCAGATTGCGCCAGCAAAGACCCTGGCGAAAGTGAAATTTTCCTCGTCGAGGGCGACTCGGCGGGCGGTACGGCGAAGCAAGGCAGAGACCGCCACTTCCAGGCAATCCTGCCCCTGCGAGGCAAAATCCTCAACGTGGAAAAGGCTTTGGAGCACAAGATTTACGAGAATGAGGAAATCAAAAACATGTTCACCGCCCTCGGCGTCAGCATCGAAGAAAACGAGGAAGGTGTGCGGGTGCTGAACATTGCCAAGCTGCGCTACCACAAAATCGTCATCATGTGCGACGCCGACGTGGACGGCTCGCACATCACCACTTTGATTCTGACCTTTTTCTTCCGGTACATGAATCCGCTCATCGAGAACGGGAATATTTACATAGCTGCGCCGCCGCTTTACATGGTGCGCAAAGGCAAGCAATTCCGCTACTGCTGGAACGAGGAGGAGCGCAAAGAGGCAATCGCCAACTATTCCGGCGGCAAAAACGACGACTCGGTAAAAGTGCAACGCTACAAAGGTCTTGGCGAGATGAACGCCGAGCAGCTTTGGGAAACGACGATGGATCCGGCGAGCCGCATTCTTCGCCAGGTTACTATTGACGATGCTGCCGAAGCTGACCGCATTTTCTCCATGCTGATGGGCGACGAGGTGCCGCCACGCCGGGCTTTCATCGAAGCGAATGCGAAGTATGCGAAAGTGGATGCGTGATGGGTAAATGGTTAAATGGCTGTTCAGCCATTTAACCATTCCGCCATTTATCTTCGCCGCTATGACATCAGAAATCATCTACAACGGTAACCTCCGCACCACTGCCCGCCACCTGCAAAGCGGCGAAGCCATCATCACCGACGCACCAGTTGACAATCAGGGAAAAGGCGAAGCTTTCTCGCCCACCGACCTCGTCGCCACCGCCCTCGGCTCGTGCATGATGACCATCATGGGTATCAAAGCCAGGGACGCAGGCATTGACATCGAAGGCACAAAAGCAGCAGTGAATAAAATCATGGCAGCCAATCCCCGGCGCATCGCCAAGGTGGAAGTGACTTTTACCATGCCTGGGAAAAATTATTCGGAAGATGAGAAAATGATGCTGCGGGAGGCGGCGCTAAATTGCCCGGTTTGCAAGAGTTTGAGCGCGGAATGTGAGGCAGCGGTGGAGTTTGTTTGGTAGTTGGTTGCGGCAATTTAGGAGGTAACTTGAAGTTACCTCCTAAATTAACCATCCGTAAAAATATCTCTCACCGGCATTGAAAAACCCGGCAGAATTTGAGACCGGACAGTTTCTCCCAAAGAACATTCCTGCCACTTTTCAAACTCGCCATCTCGATTGAGATACACGCTGACAGTTCCCTTTTTCAAATTCACGACCCAGTATTCCTTCACGAAGCTGGAAGCATACAATGACTTTTTGTAGTCCATTTCCTGCTTAGTATTGCCTTCCGAAAGCACTTCCACTACCAAATCCGGCGCACCTTCGATTTTCTTTGCGCCGACGATGCCGCTTCGTTCTTTCGAAATGAAAAGCACATCGGGCTGGACGGTGTCGTGCTCGAAAAGCTTGGTGTCCATCGGTGCAAAAAGCACCTCGCCGAGGCGGTTTTCTTCCACGAAATCGTCCATGCGGCGGCTGACTCGCTTGACAGTGCGCTGGTGGGGAGGAGTAGAAGATGGCATAAAGATGATTTGTCCGTTGTGTAGTTCGTAATTGCCGTTGTCGGGCGGCGTGAGGCGGGCGAAATCCTCGTAGGTTAATTTCCTCTTTGGAGGGGCACTGACTTGCGGCTTTTCAAGAACTTCCATGCGATGATTTTTTTTCAAAGATAGGTTTTCAGACAAAAGCAGATAGAAATTTATCCGGCTCCAATTTGCCAAAATCTGCCGGGCAAACATCAAAAATGCCGGTCAGCACGTTCCGGTCAAAAATTCAAAATCAACATGATTGCCACACTTACCTATACACTCATTCTCGCCGCCATTTACTTCGGCATCAAAGCCATCCAGCAGATTGACCAGGAGGATTAATTGCTAATTGATGATTGCTAATTGTTGTTGGGACGTCCCAACAACAATTAGCAATCATCAATTAGCAATTACCCTTTCTCAAAAATTGGGAACCTCCACACCCCCGTCCGCTGCAAAAAATGGCTGAACGAGACCCGCATCACGCCCATCCCATATTTTAAACTCCGCTTGAAATTAATGCTCGATGCCTCCTCGAAATACTTCGTCGGGCAAGTCACCTCGGCAATGTCGTAGCCTGCGTAGATGATTTGCGACAGCATCTCATTGTCGAAAACGAAGTCGTCCGAGTTGCGTTCGAAGGCGATTTTCATCAAAACTTCCCTGCTGAAAGCACGATAGCCCGTGTGGTATTCCGACAATTTATAGTTGATGAGCAGGTTTTGCGCCAGCGTGAGCAGGCGGTTCGAGATGTATTTGTAAATCGGCATCCCACCCATGAGCGCCCCCTTTCCCAAAATTCGGCTGCCCAAAACCACCGGGTACAAATCTTCTCCGATGATGTTGACGAAGGAAGGAATCAGCTTCGGCGTGTATTGATAATCAGGATGAAGCATGATAATGATGTCGCCGCCCAGCGAGAGCGCCTTTTTGTAAAGCGACTTTTGATTGCCGCCGTAGCCTTTGTTTTTTTCGTGAACAATGACATGCCCGATGCCGAGTGAGCGAGCCAACTCCACCGTGTTGTCCCGGCTGGCGTCGTCGCAGAGGATGACTTCGTCCACGAGCGGGAAGGGGATTTCAGCGTAGGTTTTCTCCAGCGTCAATGCGGCATTGTAGGCGGGCAGCACGACGATAACTTTTTTGCCTTTGTACATTTGTGAGCTTTGGAGAGCAAGGTTTTCGAGGAAAATTTTTCTTGTTGTAAAGAATCGTGGGACGCCAGGAGGATGGGAACGCGGATGACACGGATTGGGCGGCAAAGGTAAAAAGCCAGCCAAAGTCAAAGCCATGCTGAAAAAATTCCTGCTTTTCCTCATCCTCCCGGCAATTTTCGGCGCACCTGCCTGCCAGTTTCGACCTGCCACCGCCACCGCTCCTGCCACTGAAAAATGGGCAATGCTCGACTTCGAGCGGGCGGACGATGCCAATCCAATCTTGACGCCCGGCAGCGCCGTTTTCACTTGCCCCATCTTGAAAACGCAGGTGAAATGGGAGGAAAAAGACGTCTTCAACCCTGCCGCCGCCGTGCGAAACGGGAAGATCCACCTGCTCTACCGTGCCGAAGACGTGATTGGAAAATTCGCTGGCACCTCCCGCATCGGCTTGGCGACCAGCGACGACGGGCTGCATTTCACCCGCCTGCCTGAACCAGTTTTCTTCCCTGAAAACGACAGCCTGAAAATCTTTGAGTGGGAAGGTGGCGTCGAAGACCCTCGCCTCGTGGAATCGGAAGACGGCACTTATTTTATGACCTACACCGCCTACGACGGAACCACCGCCCGCCTCTGCCTCGCCACCTCGAAAGATTTGTTGACCTGGAAAAAACATGGCTTGATGCTCGGCTACGGAAAGCACCGGGACACCTGGTCGAAGTCGGGCGCAATCGTTTGCCGCAGGGTCGGCGAGCGGCTGGTCGCCACGAAAATCAACGGCAAATACTGGATGTACTGGGGCGACACCGACATTTTCGCCTGCACCTCCACCGACCTGCTCCACTGGCAGCCGCTCGAAGACGCCGCTGGCGACCTGGTCAAAATTATCAGCCCCCGACCCGGCAAGTTCGACTGTCAGCTTGTCGAGCCGGGACCCCCGCCAATGCTCACTTCGCAAGGCATCGTTTTCATCTACAACAGCCGCAACCTCGACCAGGGCGGCGACCCCAAATTGCCGCCGGGCACGTACACTGCCGGGCAGGTTTTAATTGATAAAGATGAACCAGCTCACGTGCTGGCTCGCCTCGACGACTACTTTTTCAAACCGGAACGCAGCTACGAAATACTCGGTCAGGTGGGAAACGTGGTGTTTTTGGAGGCGCTCGTGCCGTTCAAGGGTAAGTGGTTTTTGTACTACGGGACGGCGGATAGCAAGATTGCGGCGGCGACTTTGCGGCAGCAGTGACACCTATATGCTCAAAAATAGCTTGTGGTTTTTAGAGCCATCTTGCACTACATTTGTTTCAAAAGAAAAGCATCATGGATATTGTCAAAGATTATGTCGAGGAAATCATGGCGCAATCAACAGCGCCGCTCATCGTGCAAAAAGTGCAAGACCGGCTTGCAGAGGAAAGGCTCAAGCGGCAGGCTTTTTATGAAATGATTGATGAGGACATGAAAGCCGAATTCGTCAACGGCGAAATTTTTTACCACTCACCAGTGGTGAAAATGCACACCGACGGCACGGTAGGACTGTTTGCTTTGCTCGACGCTTACGTTGACGAACATGATTTGGGCTTCGTCGGCATTGAAAAAGTGATGATTACCCTGCCCCGCAATGACTACGAACCTGACATTTGCTATTTCCAAAATGAAAAATCTCAGCATTTTACCAAAAAAACGATGCACTACCCCGTGCCTGATTTCGTGGCGGAAGTCCTCTCGAAAAGCAGCAAGCGAATGATTGAGCACGACACCAAAACCAAATATGACGACTACGAGCAGCACGGCGTACCTGAGTATTGGATTATTGACCCTGACGAAGAAACGGTCGAGCAATTTGTGCTCAAAGAAGGCAAATATGAATTGGTGCTCAAGGCGAAAGAAGGCATCATCGAAAGCCACGCCGTACAAGGTTTTGCCATCCCTATCCGGGCGATTTTTGATAAAAAAGAAAAACGCAAAGCATTGCGGGCAATCCTAAATCAGCAATGAAAAAGTCCCGGTCGAAGATTTCGACCGGGACTTTTTCATTGCTCCTCCCTCCTCCCTGAACTGCGTGATTTCTACTGAAACCGTCGGTAGCCAGGCGGAACGCTTCGTGTTGAAAGCATACTTTTGCGAAGAAAATAGCAGCGACGATAAAAAAGTGTTACCAAAATTTGACTGATTTTCAGTCGGTTGCGTGTCCAGACGGCGTCTGGACACTTCGAAAAAAAAATAGCCTCAGACAAAATGAATCAGGCAGCCTAACTAAACATACCGCCCCCTCAATCGTAGCTTGAACATGAAAAAAACGATACGCATCCTGCAAATTATCCTGTCCCTCATCTTCGCCGCCTTGTCATTCCCGGAGGGAGTTGTTGCGCAAATCATCTACGTAGCGCCCAACGGCGCAGGCAACGGAAGCACCTGGGCAACCGCCGCCGGGAACCTGAAACTTGTCCTCGAAAATGCCGACTCAGGCACGGTCATTTGGGTGAAAGAAGGAACTTACCGACCCGTTTCCTGCCAAAATTGCAGCTTCGCTGACCGCAACCAAAGCTTCCGAATTCCCTCCGGCGTCCAAGTTTACGGCGGCTTCGCAGGCTGGGAAAATGCGCTCGACCAGCGCAATTTCGATGCTCACCCGACCATCCTCTCCGGCGACATTGACCAGAATGGAGACACCACAAATAACTCATTCACTGTCGTTTACACGCACAACGTGGACAGCTTGACCCTCGTGGACGGCTTCACCATCACCGGGGGTTTTTCCAACGAGGCGGGCGCTGGTTTGGGCACGCCTCAGACGAGCGGGGCGGGTTGGTTCAACCTCGGCTCGACGCCTGGCGGCAATTCCAGCCCGACAGTCGCCAATTGCAAATTCATCGAAAATTACGCCTGGGGCTACGGCGGCGGGATGTTCAACGACGGCAGTTTCGACGGCAAATGCAATCCCCGGCTGACCAATTGCCTGTTCAAAAACAACGGGGCAGACAATGGCGGCGGGGCGATTTACAACACGGGCAGTTTCGACGGCATTTGCAGCCCGGTGCTGGTGGGTTGCACCTTTGAAAACAACGAGGCGGAGCTGTCCGACGGCGGCGCAATTTTCAACCTCGGAGCGGAAGGAGGTCAGTGCAACCCGGCGCTGACGGACTGCATTTTTCGGGAAAATGTCGCCTACGAAGGCGGCGGCATCTGCAATTTTGGCAAGGGTGGCAACAGCAACCCGGTGCTGAAAAACTGCCTTTTTGAAAATAATGAGGCAGAGTTTGGCGGGGCGGTTTTCAACGACGGAACCTTCGACGGCTACTGCGCTCCCGAATTTTTCACCTGCCAATTTTTGACAAACCACTCCATCAACGACGGCGGTGCGATGTACAATTCCGGCTACCTCGGCGTCTGCAATCCAAGCCTGATGGATTGTCTTTTCGAGGAAAACGAGAGCGGTTTTGGTGGCGGCGCAATGTTCAACAACGGCAACCAGGGCGTGTCCAATCCAAGCATCGTCAACTGCCGTTTCGTGAAAAACATCGCCGACACCTACGGCGGTGCGATGTACAACCAGGGCAAAACCGGGAACGCAAGCCCCACCATTTCCAACTGCATTTTTCAAGAAAATACTGCCCTCAGCGCAGGCGCAGTCTATAACCTCGGCGCAGACGGCGGCAACGCCAACGCCATTTTGACCAACTGTACTTTTTTTGGAAACCACGCCAACGTCGGCGGCGCAGTCTATTGCAACGCAGGCGAAGGAGGCACGGGCGCTGCCAGCCCGACCCTTCGCAATTGCATTTTTTGGGAAAACACGGCGGTGGATGAGGGCGACATTTTCCGCATCATTTGGGGCACGCCGACCATCAGCCATTCCCTCGTGGACAAGCCAAATTGCAATGCTTTGTACAATGGAATGGGCGGCTCGGTGACTTGCGGCGCAGGCATGATTTTCAACGAAAATCCAAAATTCGTCAGCCCCGAAAGCGGCAATTTTCACCTTTCCGACGACTCGCCTGCGGTGGACGACGGTAGCAACCAAGCCGTTTCCGACGCCAATATTTTGATTGACCTCGACAGCCTGCCCCGCATTTTTAATGCGACGGTTGACCTCGGCGTTTTCGAGTTCGGCTCGATGGTCGCCAGTGCGCCGAGCATCACGCAAGACCCGGTCAGCCTGGAAATTTGCGAAGGCGAAACGGCGGTTTTTAGCGTGAGCGCAGCGGGCAGCTTGCCGCTCGTTTTTCAGTGGTTGAAAAATGGCAGCGACATTCCCGGCGCAACGAACAGCGTTTTGACCATCCCCGACGCAAGCGACGCCGACACTGGAGGCTACCGTTGCTCGGTGACGAACTCGACCGGAGAGGTGGTTTTCAGCGAAGAAGCGACACTCACGGTCAGCGCACCTGCCGCCGTCAGCCTTTCGATAACTGCCTCTCAGACAGAAATTTGCGCAGGCGAACCGGTGATTTTTACCGCTCTCCCAGTCAACGGCGGCGACGACCCGGTTTTTCATTGGTTCAAAAATGGCAACTTAATCGGCGGCGAAAATGCCATGCTCGAAGCGACCAATTTGACCAACGGCGACACCTTCACCTGCCAGCTTTTCAGCAGCGAAAACTGCGTTTTGAATGCCAGTGCAAACTCAAATTCCATCGTCGTGCATGTGGAAACTGTTTTGACCGCTGCTCTAAGCATCGCCTCCGATGCAGAGGTGATTTGCGAAAACCAGGCAGTCATCTTCACCGCAACCCCCCTCAATGGCGGCGCTTCCCCCTCTTTTCAATGGACGCTCGACGGCTCTCCGGTCGGCGGAAACGCTTCGGTTTTCACCACTGCCAATTTTGCTTCGGGCGACCAAATTCAATGCACGATGTGGTCAAGCAAAAACTGCGTAGCCGTCAATCCGGTGCAATCCAATTTGCTGACTTTGCAGGTGACGCCCAACGAAACGGCGAACATTTTCATCACGCCTTCGGAGGACAGCACGTTTTGTTTAGGCACGGCAGTGAGTTTTTCTGCGGAAATTGAAAACGGCGGCATCGAGCCTCACTATCAATGGCTTGTGAATGGCGTCCAGGTTTACGACCACCCGGATTTTGCTTCGGACAGCTTGCAGAATGGCGATGTGATTGTCTGCTATCTGACTTCGTCGGACGCCTGTCTGGTCGAAAACCCTGTAATTTCCAATGTTGTGGAGGTGTCGGTGGACAGTTGCGGGGTAGCAGCATCGGAAAAATTTTCAGTCGAACCGGAAATTTTTGTTTTCCCGAACCCAACGGTGACAAATTTTATGGTAGAAATCAAAAATCCGTCGGCTACCTTCGCCTTGAAATTATTGAACATTCACGGCGAAACCTACATTTCCACTTTTGAGAATCCATCCAGCATCCCTTACTTGGGTTCATTCGATGTAACCGGCTTTCCAAAGGGAGTTTACTTTTTGCAAATTGTTTCAGATGGTGTGTCGCACCTGGAAAAGGTGATTGTGCAGTAATTGTTAATTGCTGATAGTTAACTGTTTACTGCAACTTCTACCTGAAATTAGAGTTGGAAATACCCTGATTGGGGAATGTCCTGGCTATCCTGAGCACTTTACCTTGCAATTCCAGTTGACAAGTCCAGTCATCACTTGAAGTGCTGACTGGACTGCATGAAAAACCGAATCGTTTTCAAATCCCCCCAAGGCAGTTGAATGGCTAAATGGTTAAATGGTTGGATGGCTCAGTTCTAACTCAACCATCTAACCATTTAACCATCTAACCATTCAACCTTTGCCAGGGCAAAAATGAACATTGATTGAAAACAAAAATCTACCTCCGCATCCTCGTTGCGATGTCTTGCTGGGGAACGCTTTCCCTCCACGCCCAAGACATTCACTTTTCCCAATTCTACAATTCGCCGCTGACGCTGAATCCAGCATTGACGGGCGTTTCCG